>DATJKB010000119.1:0-2407 GCA_035491875.1 Pyrinomonadaceae bacterium
ACATTGATCGACGAGTTCAGCTGTGACGGGCTGGTTATGAACTGACTCAATTGTGTAGTGAAAGCGCTTGTTGCCCTTGAGGTGTTGAATGTTCTCAATTTTGCCGGTTGACAGATCGTCGATGACGTAGACGTCACATTCCCGCTGCAGGTAGGCGTCGGCTAGATGCGAACCGATAAAACCCGCTCCTCCCGTGATCAATACTCGCAAGTGGTTGTTCTCCTTAAATAGGACCTATAGAACGTAGGCGACCGAGGTTCGTCACTTCCAATTTTCACGCTCTCGACTCCACACCCTCAGCAGATCTCGATGCAACTTTGCCTGATTGCGCACTCATTAGTTCAGCGTAAAGCCCCTTGATATCTTCAAGCAAACGCTCCTTTGCGTAATTGCTCCGCACAAAGTCGTAGCCATTCTGGGCCACCTTCGTGCGCAATTCCTTATCCTCCACGAGCTGCTGCAGCCCTGCCGCAAACGCGTCCGTCTCGCCCGGCGTGACACTGATTCCGCGCGTACATTCACGATAGCTGAGTTTTGTCGGCAAAGGCTCGCCGAGTAGATCAACCACACCACCGACGCTTGTCGCAATCACCGGCCGAGCATTAGCCATTGCCTCGATCAATGTCAGCGGCGTACCTTCATTCTTCGAAGTGAGGGCTACGATATCCAGCGCCGGATAGAAGTTGTGCGGGTCGCGACGATTGCCCGAAAAGACTACATCGCGGTCGAGACCAAGCGACACTGAAAGCCTCTCAAGCTCAGATCGCAATGAGCCATCACCAATAACAACGAACTTTACCGCTGCTAACGAATCGCTCACCAACTCTTTGAAACGCGCGACCGCGCGAAGAAAGAACTCATGGTTCTTGATCTCGGTTAGACGACCGACGATGCCGATCAGTATGACGTCATCAGTCAGACCGAGTTCCTGGCGAAATATCTGCCGTCTCGTTGCTGCATTGTCAAAGACGTTCAGATCCAACCCGAGTGGTACTACCTCGAACTGGCCATTCCGGCCAATCCCAAACACTTTGCTGATCTCATTCTGCTGTTGATGACTGACGACCAACAAACGATCCGTAGCGACACGGGCCAACACCTTCTCAACGAAGATGAAGAGCCGCGTCTTCAATGGACCATAATAGCTGTGAAAGATGTGACCGTGATACGTGTGCACGAACTTGCACTTACGCGGTTGCCCGATCAAGGTGCCCGGCGTGGCCCAACGATAAAAAAAGCCGGCGACGCGTCCAACGGTGCCGGCTTTGGCGGTGTGTGTGTGAATAATATCAGGACGTTCGCGTCGAAACAGACGGAACAATTTCCAGATTGTCACTACATCCTTCGGCGAAATCTCGCGACTCATCTCGCGGATGTAATGCGGCGTGATGCCCAACTCGTCAGCGAAGTAGCCCATATCTTCTTCGCCTTCAGGAACAGTTCCGGCGACAAGAAGAGTTTCAATTGGTGACTGCTGAAGACCTTGCGTGAGCCAAACGACGTGCTTCGCCGGCCCACCAACGTTCAGACGAGCAATTACACGCACGACCTTTGTTTTTCCAGGTGTTCCCATTCGTAAGCAGGCGATTCTAACCGATGCGCGGATATTTCATGAGCTACCGAAAGCAGATCCACCGATTTCCACCGATTACATAGACAGGAGCAGGAGCAGCAGGCAGGAGCAGCAATCATTGGTCATCTATGATTTACATTTCTCATTTGTTATTTAGGAAACCGGATTTGAATCCGGCACAAATGAAAAATGATAGCCGTCAAATCATATATGACCAATGATTGCTGCTCCTGCCTGCTGCTCCTGCTCCTGTCTGTGTAGTCTGTGGATCTGCCTGGGCCCTATCGGACCCCAACAGAAATCTCCTGTACTGGTTCGATCTTGTTCGCGCCTGTCTCCGCCACGAGATTCGAGGCGTGGAGCAAACTCTCGAAGGTTCCAGCATCAGTCCACCAGCCTTCGAGTTCTTCCCAAGTCATTTCACCGCGCTCGATGTAAGCGTTGTTGACGTCTGTGATCTCCAACTCACCACGTCCTGATGGTTTCAACGTACGAATGATGTCGAAAACCTCGCCGTCGTACATGTAAATTCCGATAACTGCGTAATCCGATTTTGGAGTCTCTGGTTTCTCTTCGATACGAAGTACTTCACGGTCGTTCAGTTCAGGAACTCCGAAGCGACTTGGGTCGGGCACTTTCTTGAGGATGATCTTCGCGCCGCCACCCTGATGACGATAAGCACGAACCGCTGAGCGAATGTTTCCTTCAATGATGTTGTCGCCAAGAATCACGCAAACAGGATCACCCGAAGCAAAGTATTCGACTAACGAGAGTGCCTGCGCAATTCCACCTTCACCCTCCTGATAAGCGTAGTTGAGATGTTTCAGGCCAAAC
>DATJKB010000120.1:0-7513 GCA_035491875.1 Pyrinomonadaceae bacterium
TGTATCAACTGTTTGTTCGACAGTTTGGCACAAACAATCTTCCCGACTGTTCAAACATGTGCCACGAATCGAGTGGCACGGCACTAACCGAAACGATTGGAGTCGGGAAGGGAACAGTCTTGCTGGATGACTTCGATCAAGCCGAAGCGATCTTTGTGATCGGTCAGAATCCCGGCACAAACCATCCGCGCATGCTGTCGTCATTGCAGCGTGCGAAACGCAATGGAGCCACGCTCGTGCATATTAACCCGCTCCCAGAAGCGGGCATGACTCGCTTCAAACATCCGCAGGACGTGCTTGGGCTCGTAGGTGGCGGTACCGCGCTTGCCGATCTGTTTTTGCAAGTCCGGATCAACGGCGACGTCGCGTTGCTGAAAGGTCTTAGCAAGGCGGTACTTGCCGAAGAAGAGCGAAGGCCGGGCACCGTTCTGGACCACGATTTCATCGACGGTCAATCGCAAGGCTTCGAAGAGTTTTCAGCTGCGCTTAAAAACGTCTCGTGGTTAGAAATAACCACGCACAGCGGGGTCACGCAGGAACAGATCGAAGCCGCAGCGAAAGTGTTCATTGAATCCGAACGGACAATTTTTTGTTGGGCCATGGGGCTGACCCAACATCGAAATGCCGTCGCGAACATTCAAGAGATCGTTAATCTCATGCTGCTGCGTGGACAGCTTGGCAAACCTGGAGCCGGTTTGTGTCCGGTGCGCGGCCACAGCAACGTTCAGGGCGACCGAACGATGGGAATCTGGGAACGACCGGCAGGCTTATTCCTGGATCGTCTCGGAGCTGAGTTCGAGTTTGAGCCACCGCGTAATCATGGTTACGACACTGTTCGCTCGATCGAAGCGATGCACTCAGGAGTTGGCAGGGTTTTCTTCGCACTCGGCGGCAACTTCCTTTCAGCAACGCCGGATACGGAATTTACTGCTGAAGCCTTGCGTCGCTGTCGTTTGTCGGCCCATGTATCTACCAAACTTAATCGCGCACACTTAATCACGGGAGAACAAGCACTAATTCTTCCGTGTTTGGGACGAACCGAAGTCGACCTGCAGAGCGGCGTCGCTCAGTTTGTGACAACCGAGAACTCGATGGGTGTCGTACAAATGTCGCAAGGATCTCTGACTCCTGCCTCGGAACAACTGCTTAGCGAACCCCAGATCGTTGCACGGCTGGCGCGGGCAACACTGCACGAGCGGACCACGGTTGATTGGGAGGGGTTGGCGAATGACTACGACCTGATTCGTAAGCACATCGAAAACGTTGTGATCGGATTTGATGATTACAATGCGCGTGTCAGACAACCGGGCGGTTTTGTCCTTCCCAATCCGGCTCGCCAGCGCGTCTTTAACACATCAACCGGTAAAGCGAACTTCACCGTTCACGATCTACCGTCGCTCAAGCTGGAACCAAACCAGTATTTGATGATGACGATCCGGAGCCATGATCAATTTAATACGTCAATCTACAGCGGCAACGATCGTTACCGTGGAATCAGTAACGGACGGCGAGTTATCTTTCTGAACAAGGACGATATGGCGCAGGCGAACCTGATGCCGCAACAGAAAGTCGATCTGATTAGCCACTTCGAAGGCGAAGAAAGGGTCGCGCGAGGCTTTCGAATAATTCCTTACGATATCCCGCGAAGCTGTGCTGCGACCTATTTCCCGGAGGCCAACGTTTTGGTGCCGATTCGCAATGTAGCTGAGAAGAGTAATACTCCTGCCTCGAAATCAGTGGTGATAAGCATCGCGCCCGTGGCAGAATAGCCGTCACCAATCACACAGTCAGCAGGTTCTAATACCGCAGTAAGTGCCAAACGGGTAACAGGCACCTGACTCAAGAAAGGGAAGTTAATCGCATGTCGTCTGAAGTATCGCAAGAACCAACCACCGAAGTAGCACAGGAGCCCACAGTTTCGAAATCCGAGTTGTATGCAACTCTCGCCACTCAGCTCCGTAGTTTGCTTGAAGGCGAGCGCAACTTCATCGCTAACGCCGCGAACTTTTCGTCTGTCGTGTATCACACGTTGCCGGACGTGAATTGGGTCGGGTTTTATTTCCTTCACGGTTCAGAGTTGATTCTCGGGCCGTTCCAGGGACAACCGGCGTGTGTGCGGATAGAAAAGGGTAAAGGCGTCTGCGGTCTTTCAGTCGCGCAGCTTGACACGATCATAGTTCCAAACGTTCATGAGTTTCCCGGACATATCGCCTGCGATCCGGCGTCGAACTCTGAAATTGTGGTGCCAGTGTTTGATGGCCAGCGACTACTCGGTGTGTTGGATCTCGACAGCCCACAGCCTGGCAGATTCGATGAACAAGACGCAGAGGGTTTGAATGAGTTGGTGACGATCTTCGTAGAAGCCTGCGAAGGGCGACCGGATGAAGAGTAAGAGATGATCACGATTCGAAAAGCTAAGGAGCGGGGACACTTCAACCACGGCTGGCTCAACACCTATCACACGTTCTCGTTCGATCAATACTACGATCCCCGCTACATGGGCTTTCGAGTGTTGCGAGTTATCAATGAAGACTTTGTTGGCTCCGGCCGAGGCTTCCCCATGCACGGCCATAGCGACATGGAGATCATTACCTATATTCTCGAGGGCGCACTGGAGCATCAAGACAGCATGGGCAACGGATCAGTAATTCGCCCAGGCGATGTGCAACGAATGAGCGCCGGAACCGGCGTGCGTCATAGTGAAAAGAATCCCTCGCCAACCGAACCCGTTCATCTTCTCCAGATCTGGATCCTTCCGCATACTGTCGGGCTCGATCCGAGTTACGAACAAAAGGCTTTCAGTGAAGACGAGCGCGCCAACAAGCTTCGTCTAATTGCTTCGAGCGATGCCGACGACGGCTCTGTGCTAATACATCAAGATGTCAATCTCTACGCTTCAATCATCGACGAAGGTAATAGTGTGACCCACACAACTCCTGAGACGCGTTATGGTTGGTTGCAAGTGGCGCGGGGCGCCGTTGATGTCAATGGCGAACGCGCGGAGCAGGGAGATGGCGCAGTGATCGTGGGCGAGTCTCAGATTGAAATCGCTGCGCGGCAACCTGCTGAGATTCTATTATTCGACTTACCTTAAACTGAAGAAATAACTAGCCGCAGATCACGCAGATAAACACAGATCAGAAATACCTGTTCTTTCCAAGCGAGAATCTTTCTTCTGATCTGCGTTTATCTGCGAGAATCTGCGGCTAATTCTGTATGGTCGAATCAGACTATAGCCTGGATGTTCCCGTCGTAGCTCCGCACCGTTGGCGCGCACTGGTGCTGCTGTCTTCTGCCGAACTGCTCGGCATGTCGCTCTGGTTTAGCGCGTCAGCTGTTGTTCCGGCCTTAAAACTCGAGTGGCACCTCACCGATAGTCAAACAGGTTGGCTAACGATCTCCGTTCAACTCGGATTCGTATTTGGCACGCTTATGAGTGCTTTTCTAAACCTCGCGGACATTTTCCGTCCGCGTCAACTAGTGGCCGTCTGTGCTTTCGCAGGCGCCGCGACTAATACATTGTTTGCCTTAGTCGCCGATGGTCCAACCAGTGCGATTGCATTTCGCTTTGTCACGGGAGTTTGTTTAGCGGGTGTCTACCCGCCCGCAATGAAACTAATGGCGACATGGTTTCGTCAGTCGCGCGGTCTGGCGCTCGGCATACTCGTCGGCGCGCTAACACTTGGAAAAGCTTCGCCATATTTAATCAACGCGATCGGGAGTTCTTTCTGGCGCAACAACATCCTCGCCGTTTCAGTGCTTGCCGCGATCGGTGGCGTGCTTGTATTGCTCTTCGTTGCGGAGGGTCCGTACGCCTTGCCAAGAGCACGATTCGATTGGCAACAGGTTGTGAAGATATTCCGCAACCGCGGCGTCAGACTTGCGAATTTCGGCTACTTCGGACACATGTGGGAACTCTACGCGATGTGGACCTGGGTTCCGCTGATGTTACGCGCGAGCTTTGCCTCGCAGGGCGTCTCTCCGAAGTTCGCCGAAGTCGGTTCGTTCCTCGTGATCGGAGCCGGCGCGATTGGTTGCGCAGTCGCTGGATTGATTGCCGATCGTGTCGGTCGCACAGTGGTAACTTCCTGGGCGATGGCGATCAGCGGGAGTTGTTGTTTGATTGTGGGGTTCCTCTTTGGTGCGAATCCGGCTTTGCTGCTGTTTGTCGCGGCAATCTGGGGAGCGACGGTCGTCGCTGATTCGGCACAGTTCTCGTCATGCGTAACGGAATTAGGCGATCCTCAGTACATCGGAACAGCACTAACGATTCAGATGTGCATTGGATTTCTGCTGACAACGATCTCGATTCAATTGATCCCGCCCCTCGTAAATCTTGTAGGGTGGCGCTACGCATTTGTCATCCTCGCACCCGGTCCTCTCTTTGGTGTGATCTCAATGCTGCGGCTTCGTCAGTTACCAGAGGCAGTGAAGATCGCGCACGGAAAGAGATAGGAACAGGAGCAACAGGCAGGATCAGGAAGAATTCAGCCGCAGATTTTCACAGATCAACACAAATCAGAACTATCATGATTCTTAGACAATAATTCTGATCTGTTTGTATCCGCGAAATCTGCGGCTGAATTCTTCCTGCGCCTGCCTGCTGCTCCTGCTCCTGTTTGTTGGACCTGCTTATTTCTTCGAACTTATTCAACCTTGCAAACGTACGGAACTTTCGTTAGGCTGCGACCACTATGAAAGTCATGTTACTCCTTCTCCGATTCTGAGTTGCCTTAGGCACACATCCCAACCCGCTTTCTGAGCGCGTATACGGAGTGTGTCATATGACCCCGTGTCTTGCGGGGGCGAGGCGAGGACTGACTCAGTCCTTTCTCACTTTTCCACAACAAACAGAAATCAGGTTTTCAAGCGGAACACTCGTGTTTCGCCGTCGAGGTGATCATGCAACAACCAGCTATTGAAGTACGCAATCTCCGCAAGAGCTTTCGCAAGCGCAACGGTTTCATGAAGTCGTCAAGACTGTGGGCCATCGACGACGTGTCGTTTTCCGTCGCCGAAGGTGAGACGTATGGCCTGCTGGGACCAAACGGTTCCGGCAAGTCTAGCTTGATCCGGATTCTGTCGACGCTGCTCATTGCTGATAGCGGTTGTGTGAAACTGCTCGAGTATTCACTGCCGGAACATCAGGAACGAGTCAGGCAAATCATCGGGCGAGTGAGCGTCGATGCCGCCTTCTACAAGAAACTCTCCGCTCGCGAGAACCTGCTTTACACAGCGCTGCTTTACGGACAGAAGGCAAAAGACGCTGAAGTTCGAGCGTTAGCCATTCTCGAGCGGTTGGGATTGGAAGGAACGAAGTTCTCGACGCCACTCGAGGAGATGAGTCGTGGAATGCAACAGAAGATCAGCATCGCGCGAGCGTTGGTGGTGAATCCACCACTGCTGTTGCTCGACGAGCCCACGACCGGTCTCGATCCGAAAAGCAGGCGCGATGTGCAGAGCTTCCTGGAAGAACTTCGGGCGAAAGAGGGCACAACGATTCTGTTGACCACTCATGACATGGCTGAAGCGGAAAGACTCTGCGCACGCATTGGTTTTCTGGCCCATGGAAAGCTGGTGGCGGAAGGGACCGCTGCGGATCTGATGAAGCGTGCTCAGGCTGACACGCTTGACGACGCCTTCATCAAGCTAACCGGCGAGGAGTTGGCTGAAGAAGAGACTGTCGTAGTGGAGGATTAATTATGGAAGTAGTACTGAGACAAACCTGGGCGTTTCTTTTCCGGGGTTACCATCTTACGCGTCGTTATATCTCGTGGGTCGTAGTGTTCAACTTTTATGCGGTTGTGACCTCCGCGACCGTAGCCCTGATCGGTGTTGCGGCCAACGACTACCAACTGACATTGACGTTAGTCGTCGGCGCGTTATTGTGGAACTATCTTTCGTGGCTCTATCAGGAAATCGCGATGTCGATTGCTTATGAACGTTGGGAAGGAACACTTGAATATACGTTCATGGCGCCGGTGTCGCGTCTCATTCATCTGTTTGGGGTCAGTTTGTACTCACTGCTTAACAGCATCATCACAAGCGTGATAGTGCTGGTGGGGTTGATATTGTTTACGAATCTAACCCTGCGCGGCGTCAATCTGTTTGGCGTGTTTGTGGTGCTGGCGGTAAGCACACTCGCATTTGTTGGACTCGGATTGATCGCCGCTGTGTTTCCGGTGATGAGCGCGGAACGCGGTGCGGAAGCGACGCACATATTTCAGGGCTCGCTTCTGCTCGTGTCGGGTGTTTATTATCCCATCGAAGTATTACCGAGATGGCTGCAACCCCTGTCGGCGATTTCACCGGCGACTTACACGCTCTCTGCTTGTCGCAAGTTGTTTGGCGTTGGCAATCCGGCTTCTACCGCGGATTACCTGGCGGGCGCACCGCTGTCTGCTGTTGGATATGAGTTGCTTATCCTTGCTTTGATGGGTGCAGTGCTGATGCCTGTTGGTTTATGGATCTTTCTGCGTGTCGAAGAGTGGGCCAAAAGGGCAGGGAAGCTCAAGAGAACGGGATGATAAGATTACCGACTGCCCACTTGGACGAGTTGCAACAAGGAGGAATTAGCCGCAGATTCACGCAGAGACACACAGATCAAAAATAAAGATGGCCCGGCCCATTCATTTCTTTTATTTCTGATCTGTGTTTATCTGCGTCAATCTGCGGCCAATTCCTCCTGGGTGCCTACGGAACTGATGACACGAAGTTCTGCAAAAATGAATCAAACAAAGCGCCGGCCATCAAAGGAGCCGCTGGATGCTCTCAAGAAACGAACTCGCGAGATTATCCGGAAGCTCAAGCGTGCGTATCCCGATGCTAAGTGTTCGCTCAATCATACGAACGCATTCGAGTTATTGATCGCGACCATTCTCTCAGCCCAGTGTACGGATGACCGCGTCAATATAGTGACGGCTGATCTCTTTCGAAAGTATCGGGCACCGCAAGACTACCTAAACGTCGCACCGCGCGAGCTCGAGAAAGACATCCAGTCGACCGGCTTCTTTCGCAACAAAACGAAATCGATTCAGGGGACGTCGAAGATGTTGCTGGACGAATACAACGGGCGCGTGCCGCAAACGATGGATGAGCTATTGGAACTTCCGGGTGTGGCGAGGAAAACGGCGAATGTCGTTCTCGGAAATGCGTTTGATATCAAAGCGGGAGTAGTTGTTGATACTCACGTCACGCGACTCTCGCACCGGCTCGATCTCAGTCAGGAAAAGGATCCGACGAAAATCGAACGCGACTTGATCGAACTTGTACCACGAAAAGACTGGGTCATCTTCCCGCACCTCTTGATAGCGCACGGCCGGAAGATTTGCCGGGCGCGCAATCCATTATGTGACGAGTGTCCGGTGGAGAAACCCTGTCCGTCTTCGTTCCTTAAAACGGGAGTCGTGCCAGGAAACTGAAAGCAGCGTCCACAGATTACACAGATTTCATTTCGGATTTCGGAATGCGGATTTCGGATTTCGTGTTAGGAAAGCGGCCCATTTAGCTTTTT
>DATJKB010000121.1:0-5125 GCA_035491875.1 Pyrinomonadaceae bacterium
CTTTGTAGAAACTCCATCAACGTCTGTTCGGGATTTGACGACGTTCTCATGTCGTCGTAGGCCAAAAGAAACAGACCCATCTCATTGTTATAGAACGCAGTCGAAGGCTTCACTTTTGCCTCAGCGAGACCAGCAGGCGCCGGCGCTGTGTACGAGTAAAACGCCGCCTTACCCAGCGGACCCTGACCCGGCCAAAACCCGTGACTGATAACTTCGTGTGAATACGCCTCGCGCGTGATGGAGTCGGCGTCGGGTCGTTCAGGTGCGGGTCGACCGGAAAAGCGAGTTACCGCAAGATCAAAACTGCCCCAGAAGAAATGAACGGGACTGCATTTGCCAATGAAGCCGCTGCGGAACTGTCGCAGTAGTTCATCGCTCAACGACAGAATGCGCCAGAATCGTTGAGCATACTCAGGATCGTAACTCTTATGTTCGTTGTCTTCGTCGAAACGGATTGGATTCGGAATCTCGACAGGCATTGGCCAGATCTTTATGTTCAATCCGATATCCCGTAATGCCTTCATGGTCTGATCGTAAAAGACTGCGACCGACTTTGGCTCGAGCGCCACGGTTGTATTTGCGCCGTTACTACATGTCGTCCGGAGTTGATGATCGAGAAAGTCAAACTCCATCTCGAAGAGGATGTCTTCGTACGGCATCGCTGTGGTGGTGAGGCCGCGTGCTGAAACGTAAAGCGGAACATTCCACCAGTGATTAACGAGCGGTGTTTGGGCCAATCGTATTTTACCGACGATCTGAGTCCACATGTGTAGCGTGGCGCAAGTGTCAGCCCATGCTTCGAGTGGCAACGCCGGCCAGTCGTGTCTTGGTGCAGCTGATGTGTTCATAATTTAACCTCCCTCGGATTCATCGCATACTAACTCAATGTCGTGGCAAAACAGTCAGTACCGAAACGCGGTAGCGTCGGGTGCAGGCTCCGGTTCGACGCCACATTTTGAATACAGACCCGACGCTACCGCGTTTCGGTACTGACTGTTTTGCCACGACATTGCGCACCTGGTCGACGTTTAGCCTAGCTTGACAGAAAAATCAGCCGAAGCCTATAGTCTGGCTGTTATTAATCCCTCTTAATTTAGCCATGAAACGCGTCTGCTACTGTCGTCGCTATTACCATTGGTGCTATATGGCACCGCGAGCAGGCGGCCGTTTTGCAGGCAGAGCGTTCGAATAAACCAGCCACTGTCCTAGCAAAAAATTTAACGGCAAACCGGTCGCCTTAATGAAATCAGAGTCGACCGGTTTTGGTTTTCAGTGGAATTAATTGATGCCTGACAAACCTGAGAATCTGGATATCGCCACCAAACTCGTGCACGCGGGTGAAAGGGAAGCTCCGCCAGTCGGACGTCCTGTTTCGACTCCCATCTACGCCACCGCGATCTTTACCTACGAGTCGATGCGCGAGATGGATGAAGTATTCGCCGGTGAAAGAGCCGGTTTTGTGTACACGCGCTATGGAAATCCGACTAACACCGCGTTAGAGCATGCGATGTGCCAGATCGAAGGCGGTGCATTTGCGAATTCTTACTCCACCGGAATGGCTGCGGTCCATGCTGCCTTATTTGCCTGCGAACTCAGTCCAGGCGCCACCGTGCTGGCGTCGCAGGATCTGTATGGCGCGACGACTAATCTGCTTAACATGATCTTTGGATCATTCGAGATCAAAACGGTCCATGCTGACTTCAGTGATCCAGACAAACTTCAAAACCTCGTAGCTGAACATAAGCCTCGCGTTCTGATAGCTGAAACGATTTCGAATCCGCTATTGAAAATCTGTGACCTTCGTGCTTGTGCAGACATCGCTCACGAAATTGGCGCGCGCTTTATTGTCGATAACACGTTTGCATCGCCTTTCTTGTGTCAGCCGATCAACCATGGCGCTGATATGGTGGTCCACAGCGCGACGAAGTTTCTCGGCGGCCATGGCGACACCATGGGCGGCATTGTGATTACGCGCGACGAGTTTGACAGCACCGCACTTATCAGCGTGATGAAATTGGTTGGCGGGGTGCTTGGTGTTTGGGATGCGCACGAAATACTGCGTGGTTTGAAGACTCTCGCGGTGCGTCTGGAACGCCAATGCAAAAACGCCGAGGAACTCGCAAGACATCTGCAGCGTGATAGCCGTGTTGCGCGCGTACATTATCCAGGGCTTTCGACAGATCGCGCCGAAGTGGTCCAGCGAATTCTTCGTCCGTCCTTCGGCGGGGCGCTCGTGAGTATCGAGCTCGCAGACAACTCAAAAGAGGCCGCGTTTAGATTCATGGATGCATTGCGATTGGTAGTGCGCTCGACGAGTCTCGGCGATGTGTTTACAAGCGTGTTGCATCCGGCGACCGCGTCACACAGGGATGCAGCTCCAGCACGCCGGCGCGAACTTGGAATCACTGATGGTTTAGTACGCATTTCAGTGGGAATCGAAAACAGCAGCGACATTATTGCCGATATTGATCAGGCGTTGTCGCGAGCAGCTTAGTAGCGAAGATTGATCATCATCGGCCGAGAAGCGACAGAGGAAATTCGGGCCCATGGCGCCCGCGACTACCCGTACGAATGCTGCGGGCTCTTGATAGGTAAATTTGAAGCGGACGGTCGCAAGAACGTGTTGGAAACTTTTGCGATCTCGAACGCTCGTGAGGAAGCAGCGAAGCGAAACCGCTTTCTGATTCAACCGGAGGAGTTGTTGCGCGGAGAGAAATATGCGCGTGACAAGAAGCTCGACGTAGTTGGTTTTTATCACTCGCATCCGGATTCGCCGGCAGTGCCGTCACAATACGACCTTGAGCACGCCTGGCCGCAGTATTCGTACATCATTGTTTCTACGACCAGGAGTGAGACAGGCGACTTTCGTTCATGGGAACAACGCGCCGATCGGACACAGTTTGATGAGGAAGAGATTGAGTTTAGAACTTAGTGCTTTGTACTTTGAGTTTCCGTTGTATTTGATTAGTTCTGTGACGATTATCAAATGATTCAACTTCTTATTCTCCCCAAGCTTTAGCTTGGGGTTGCAGGGCTCTGTTGCGTCGTTAACCGTTTTAACGGTTTCCATCGGGCCGATCATTCCGGGAAACCGTTGAAACGGTTCCCGCTCAAATTGGATCAAAGTGAACCCCAGGCTAAAGCCAGGGGAGAATGAGAAGTTGAATTAGACGAAAAACTGAGAACAAAGCACAAAGGACAAAGGACTAAGAGCAAAGTACAAACGTTTTACCAGGAGTCGATCATGCCAGTCACTATCAACATACCGGCGCCGCTGAGGCAGTTTACAGGTGGCCAGTCGCAAATTGAGGTTCAGGCGACCACGGCCGGTGAGGCCCTCGAATCACTGAGTGCGCTCCACACCGGTTTGCGCCGTCACCTGTTCAATGACCAAAACGCGCTGCGTAATTTTATTAATGTCTATCTCAACGACGAAGATATTCGCCACACATCGGGAACCGCTACGCCAGTAAAAGACGGAGACACGATCATGATCGTGCCGTCGATCGCGGGCGGCTCGGTGGTCGAAAGCGAAATCGCGGAGGCATTGCCCGAGCTGTCGAATGAAGAAATCATGCGTTACAGCCGGCATCTGATCATGCCTGAGGTCGGAATGCAGGGACAGCGGCGCTTGAAAGCCTCGAGCGTTCTGATGATCGGCACGGGCGGTTTGGGAGCACCAGTTGGAATGTACCTGGCTGCAGCCGGCGTGGGCCGGATCGGTATCGTTGATTTCGATGTGGTCGAACAGTCGAACTTGCAACGTCAGATCATTCACGGAACGAAGGATCTTGGAAGACGAAAGATCGAGTCAGCGCGTGACCGCCTGCGCGATATCAACCCACATATTGAGATCGAAACGCACGAAACGCGTTTGACCAGCCAGAATGCAATTCAACTGTTTAGAAACTACGACATCATTGTCGACGGCACAGACAATTTTCCAACCCGTTATCTCGTGAACGATGCTTGTGTGCTTACGGGCAAGCCAAACATTTATGGATCCATCTTTCGCTTCGAGGGCCAGGCAAGTGTGTTCTGGGCTGAGCGAGGCGCTTGTTATCGCTGTTTGTATCCCGAGCCGCCGCCTCCGGGATTGGTCCCATCATGTGCGGAAGGGGGCGTACTTGGTGTGTTGCCTGGGATTGTCGGAGCGATTCAAGCGAATGAAACGATCAAGTTGATTCTCGGGGCGGAAGACCTCTTAGTGAATCGGCTTTTGCTTTTTGACGCGTGGCAGATGAAGTTTCGAGAATTCAAACTGCGAAAAGACCCCAACTGTCCGGTTTGTGGGCCGCAGCCAACGATTACGAAATTGATTGATTACGAGGAGTTCTGTGGCTTGCGCGCGCAGCCGAGTGCGCATCCACCTCAAAGTAAACTCGACGAGATCACCGCTACGGAGCTCAATGCACGACGACTGCGTGGTGAGCCGTTACAGATCATCGACGTGCGTGAGCCGCATGAATTCGAGATCGCGCGCATTCCTGGAACCAGGCTGATTCCGCTGGGGCACGTCGTGATGCGCATGAACGAGATCGATGACTCGGTCGAGACCGTTGTGCATTGCAAAGGTGGCGTGAGAAGTGCGAAGGCGATCGAAGCGTTGAAACGCGCAGGCTTCACGGGCCGACTGGTTAATCTAAAAGGTGGCATCACCGCCTGGTCGGAAGAAGTCGATCCCAGAGTGGCGAAATACTAAGAGACTAGCCGCAGATTTTCACAGATATCCGCAGATCAAATCTCATAAACAGGTGGAGGATTGATCCGCGTGGATCTGTGTTCATCTGCGGCTCAAAATGACTTACGGAGTGACTGCGAGCGCATGGATCAGATCCGCTAACGCTTCGAGATCTCTCAAATCCAAGACCTCAACTGGTGAATGACTGTAACGGCCGGGCCAAGACAAACTCGCGTGGATTGCGCCGTAACGAACGAAGTCAGATCCATCCGTTCCTCCGTTAGTAGCGCCCACCTGTAACGGAATTTCTCCAAGTCGCGCGATTCTTTTTATTCGATCTATCTCCGCCGGTGAGACGACGGCAGAGTTATCCAACCCACGAATCACCGCCCCCTCTCCGAGCGGTGCAAAGGCGAAACGTGTCGTCTCGATTGGCGAGTCGGA
>DATJKB010000122.1:0-2864 GCA_035491875.1 Pyrinomonadaceae bacterium
CAGCGGTAATTGGAGACTTCCATGAGCCGTAAGGTGAAATGACGCGATTGCGGGACATTTAGCTCCTTTTCCAAGGTACTTCGTTTATCGAATCCCTTTGCCAAGTCAACTTTGAGAAACTTTTGTTACAACTTGGCAAAAAGTTTACAAGACTTACGCAACCTATCGACGGATAGACATGCGTAGTATCTCCCCGTCGTTAATTCTCCATGGGAGAACTGAGATAAAGGCAAGGGCGCTGGTCTTGGGGGAGGTCAGCGCCCTCTCTTTTTGTCTGAACTCGCGCCCACCCATCAATCGGTACGAATCCTCACTGTTTCCGTTGCTAATTGACCTTGCTATTGACTGCCAACCAAAAGAGATTAACAATTCGCCAGTCAAAAAATCGAGAGGTGCCTCATCTTATGCGCGCTCCGCGAATGGTCGTATCCGTAATACTCCTGATATCGCTTCTCTTCATCAAATTTACTTCGCCTTCCCAAGGCCAGACTTTTCGTCCGGTTGTCAGAGGCAAACGAGGCGTGGTCGCTGGTGGGCACCCGCTTTCAGTCGAAGCAGGCCTCCGTATCCTCCAAAGTGGAGGAAATGCAGTCGACGCTGGGGTCGCGACGATTCTGGCTGCATCGGTAATCGAGTTCTCGCATTTTTCATTTGGTGGTGAAGTGCCGATTCTCATCAAGTTGAAAGGCCGCGATGTCTCGGTCGTTGAAGGCATGGGTCAGGCACCGATGAAGGCCACGCGCGACTTTTTTGTTAACCGCGCCCAGAAGTTGGAAGCGAGTTCCAATAGTTCGCGTGGGCAAGGCGAAACGGCAGTAATGCTAGGAAGAAAATCCGTATTGATTCCGTCTACTGGTCCACTCTCAGCAACCGTACCCGCAGTGCTCGACGCCTGTGTCACCGCGTTGGATCAGTTTGGGACCAAGACTCTTGAAGAAGTAATGCAACCCGCGCTTGAGCTGGCGGACGGATTTCCAATCGACGAACTGCGGGTTCAATACATCACTACGCGTTCGGCCGTCTTCACACAGTGGCCCGACGCAAAACGCGTTTTTCTTCCAAACGGACAAATACCAAAAGTCGGTGACCTGTTCGTGCAAGCTGATTTGGCCAAGACCCTGCGAGAGCTCGTTCGCGCTGAACGACTAGGATCCAAAGGTACTCGCAACTCACGTCATGCAGGTCTGGTTGCCGCTCGCGACTATTTTTATAAGGGCCCCATCGCCAAACGCATCGGCGCCTACATGCAGGCGAATGGTGGACTGATTGCCGCCGGCGACTTCGCAGCCTTCAAAGCGGCAGTGGGTCAACCCGTTCAAACGACCTATCGTGGATATACGGTTTACAAAGCCGGCTTCTGGACTCAAGGTCCGGCGTTCCTCGAAACTTTAAATCTGCTTGAGGGCTTCGACTTGAAGGGGATGGGCCACAACTCTTCAACGTACATCCACACATTGGCCGAAGCACTAAAACTTGCCCTGGCCGATCGCGATCGATACTACGGAGATCCAAACTTCGTTAAGATCCCGATGAATGAGCTGCTCTCAAAATCATATGCGACCCTTCGACGTCCTTTGATCGATCCCCAACGAGCATCGATGGCCCAAATTCCGGGCGATCCGCTCAACATGAAACCGATTCTGGCGACAGCGATGCAGACGGTCGGACGTGCATCGCAGGTCCCTGATATTGAGCGCGCTAACGACACCACCTGCGTTAACGTTGTCGATAAAGACGGCAACCTGTTCAGCGCAACACCCAGCGGCGCCTGGTTGCCGGCCGTCGTGGCAGGCGACACAGGAGTCTTGATGGGACAGCGATTGCAGTCTTCATTGCTTGATCCGAACAGTCCGAATGTTGTCGCACCGGGTAAGCGACCGCGCATAACTCTGACGCCAACCATTGTTCTTAAGGATGGAGCACCAGTGATGGCTCTGAGCACGCCAGGCGGCGACAATCAGGATCAGGCTCTGCTTCAGGTGTTTCTCAACCTCATTGAGTTTGGCATGAGCCCACAGGAAGCAGTAGAAGCACCTCGATTTGATACGCAACACTACGTCAGCTCATTTGATGACCATGAGTTTCTACCAGGCTCATTGAATCTTGAGTCGCGTCTTGAGCTAAGAACGATTCAAGAGCTCGGCTACCGCGGTCACAAAACAAAGGTGCAGGGTCCATGGGGCACGCTTTCGGCGCCGACAGTTATCGTTTTCGATCCACGAACTGGTGTTGCCTCCGCTGGCGCTGATCCGCGCCGGGGTCGCTATGCCGTAGCGTGGTAAATCACCAAAAGGTTTTCTGTTGACTTAACTGATCCTCTCTCACCAAAAAGGAGCCCCAACATGCGTTCCCCCTATCGAAAACTCAGCTATCTTGTATTACTAACTTTTGTTCTCTTGACCGTAGGTCGCACAAGCAATGCACAGATACCGAACCCCGTTCTGTACTTGACGCATACCGAATATTTAACAATCAACGGCAAAGACTTTGTGCGTTACCACTATGATGTAGCGAATAAGGAGTCGTTTCCTGCAAGCCTTTTCGCAGCTGCTCCGGCGTTGCCTCCGTGCGGTGCGAATACGAAAGCCTCCCGAACGTGGGTCGATCTTTATGATCAGAGTGGCAAGCGACTATTTGGCTTCTGTGCGATCGGTTCACCCCAGGACCTATCGAAATTGTGGTTTGCTCTTGAAGTTGACGTTGTGCCCCCGAGCTGGGTTTATGTTGAATTTACCGACCGCCAAACAAGCACGAAGTACAAATCGAATCTGGCCGATACAACGCCGTGAAAACGGTGATTAGATCTCTCTTCAGAAGGAATAAAACATGGCGCTTGAACAAGGAAAACGTTTCGTAGACTTCCG
>DATJKB010000123.1:0-7466 GCA_035491875.1 Pyrinomonadaceae bacterium
GAAGTAATGCTTGACTCGAAAGCTTCGACGGTGGTTATTGGACGAATCCCGACTAGCAAACTGGAGGCGCTGCTTGATTTGAAGAGCGTGCGTTACGTTGCACCGTTGGTGAAGAACTGAACTCTCCGGAACAAGCGATACCGGTCGTGCGTGAAATGCTTGATTCAAAAGCGTCCAATCTTGTAGTGGGCCGGCTCTCGATCGAAAAACTGGAAGCATTGCTCGATTCGAAGTTCGTGCGCTACGTCGCGCCGCTACTGAAGAAGTGAGATGCCACGCCCTTGCGGCGTGGTGTCTGACGTTCGCGGCTACACAACGCGAAGTTGATAATTCTTCTGATGCCACGCGGCAAGCGCGTGGCATGCGAGTTCATGAGGTATGTCTTTCCCTTAGCTGCGAACGTAAAGCACCACGCCGCAAGGGCGTGGCATCTACTGCACACTAATTCCTTCTTGACCGCGAGATAAACAATAGTGAATACTCTCGGCGCACATTAATTCTGATCTTTAAAAAAGAATGTAGAGGCGCGGCCTCCAATAGTAGACATCCGTTAGCAAGCGAGAACTTCACTGATGTCGAAAGGGGTAGGTCGCCGAAACTCGCAACGATCGTTTCTCGACGAACACGAGTTGGTTGCCGCGGCTAAATCCGCGGGACTGTCACCGAACAGGTGGAGAGCTACGACAGATGGTTTGGCGCGCGCTGCTGCGCGGACCATGATTTCCATAAGGAGGTCGGTCGTGTTTGTTCACGGCCGGCCTCTTTTTATTGCCGATTGTCGATTGCCGATTGGAATGATCGTGACGTACCAATGCAATCAGTAATCGGCAATCGGCAATCGAAAATGTTATGACTCTTGTAATGAAATTTGGCGGAACGTCGGTCGGGGATGCTAGAGCCTTCGACAATCTTTCGCGCATTGTGCTTGAACGAATTACTTCGCGTCCCATCGTCGTTGTGTCCGCGATGAGTGGAGCGACTGACGCGCTGATTCGAAGTTTTGAGATCGCGCAGGCGGGAGACTCTGATGCAGCGTTAGCGTCGCTATTCGAAATACTTGAGCGTCACGAGGCCGTCGCGGCTTCGATGCTGGACGGTGAAGAGGAAAAAGAGTTCATTATTCGTCTGCGCGCGGCTGAAACAGACATCTCAGAACTGCTTCGTAAAATTAACGGCCCCTCAGCACCACTAAGAGACGAATTGCTTTCGTTTGGAGAACGACTCTCCAGCTGCCTGCTCTCATTTGTGCTGCGCCAGCGCGGAGTTGACGCAACAAATGTTGACGCGCGTCAGATTATTCTCACGGACGATGATCATGGAGCAGCGCTGCCAATCCTCGACAAGACATTCTCGCGAACAAACTCCGTCTTGTTGCCGCTCGTTGAGTCAGGTCAGGTGCCTGTGCTCGGTGGCTTTATCGGTGCAACATCCTCAGGCGCGACAACGACAATTGGTCGGGGCGGGTCTGACTACACGGCGGCACTGATTGGCGCCGCACTCAACGTCGATGAGATCCAAATTTGGACCGACGTTACAGGAGTGCTGACAGCGGATCCGCGCATTGTTCCGCAGGCTCAAACAGTTGAACGGATGTCGTACGGAGAAGCGGCGGAACTTGCTTACTTTGGCGCGAAGGTTTTGCACCCGAAGACGATCCAACCGGCGATCGAAGGTGACATACCAGTTCGAATTTGTAATTCGAGCGCACCCGATGCGCGTGGGACGCTGGTTTGTGCGCAAACTGAAACTTCAGCGAGAACGTTGAAGGCGATCGCTCACAAGAAAGGCGTGACAACGGTCCAAATCACGTCCGCGCGAATGCTCGGTGCGTATGGATTCTTGCGCGCGCTCTTTGAGGTATTTGAACGACACCGAACGGTCGTCGACGTTGTAACGACATCCGAAGTCAGCGTCTCTCTTTCACTGGATGACGACACCGCGCTGCCCGAAATACTCGAAGAACTGCGGGCGCTCGGAACCGTTGGCGTTGAGAAAGGACGCGCGATCATCTGCGTTGTCGGCGAAGGCTTGCGCGGGACGCCGGGAATTGCAGCACGCGTCTTCAGCACGATTAGCGACATCAATGTGACGCTGATTTCGCAGGGAGCTTCAAGTATCAATTTCACTTTTGCGATTGAAGAAGACCGCGTCGTCGAAGCTGTGCGACGCCTGCATCATGAGTTCTTTGAACGCGAGAGAATTCAACTGCTCGCGACTCGTGAACAGAAAGACTGGGCCGCAGATTTTCACGGATGAACACAGATCAGAGAAAAAGACTGTCAGATAGCGAGACTGTCCAAAAAGCTCGCGGAGAAAAGGCCCCCACACTTTTTTCTGATCTGTGTCTATCTGCGGAAATCTGCGGCTAAATCACGATGGACTTGTTTGAGCTGACACGGCAACTGATCGATATCCCTTCAATCACCGGGGAGGAGGGCGCAGCAGGAAATTTTCTTGCTTCGTTTCTCAGCGAACTGGGATTTCGAGTGGAAACGCTGAAGTTAAGCGAAAAACGATTCAATGTCTTCGCCACGCGAGACGTGCCAGCGACCATTGTCTTCTCCACGCACATCGACACGGTGCCTCCTTTTATTCCATCCCGTGAAGATGCAGATCACATCTACGGCAGAGGTTCGTGCGATGCGAAAGGCATTATCGCCGCACAGATATTCGCCGCAGAAGAATTGCACGCTCAGAAGTTCAACGAGATTGGGTTGCTCTTCACAGTCGATGAAGAGATGGCGAGTAACGGGGCCCAACTCGCAAACAAACACGAGGCAGCAAGGCATTGCCGATTTCTAATCAACGGCGAACCAACCGACAACAAGCTTGCGCTCGGAAGCAAGGGTTCGATGCGCGTGAACATTCGTGCCACAGGAGTATCAGCACATTCCGCTTATCCGGAAGCAGGTGAATCAGCGATAGAAAAGCTGCTTGATGTGCTTGAAGACATTCGTGAGTGTGAATGGCCTAATGACGAATATTTTGGCGAGACCACTTGTAACATTGGAGTCGTTTCGGGAGGCACAAGGCCCAACGTGATTCCGGCGGAGGCGTTCGCTGACTTGCAGATTCGTCTGACAAAGGATGTTGAGTCGATCAAAAACATCGTCGACCGAGTAGTAGCGGGACGTGCCGCAATCGAGTATTCGACGGCACACAATCCAGCGCGGTTCATTACGATGCCGGGCTTTGAAGAATGCATCGTTCGGTTTACGACAGACATTCCGTATTTGAGTAATTGGGGACAACCACTACTGTTAGGCCCTGGTTCAATTCTGGATGCCCATACGGATCACGAACGTGTTTCGAAAAAAGAGTTGGGTGAAGCTGTCGACCTCTACGTGAAGTTAACTGAACAACTGCTCGCGAAACAAATAAGACACTAAGGAGTATCGTGTGAAGCTGGCGTTGATTGGATGCGGGGCAATGGGCCAACTCGTCACGTCGCTCGCGCGTAAAGGCGGGGATGAGATTGGCGTCGTATTCTCTTCAAGCAATACCGGGCAGACTGTCGAAGAGTTTTCTGCGCATCTGAAAGACCACGATGCCGCGATCGATTTCTCTATCGCAGATGCAGTTCTCAAGAATGTCGAAGCGTGTGCGCGAGCCCGAGTGCCGCTGGTTGAGGGGACGACTGGCTGGTCTCAGCCTGATCGAGCGAAGCAGTTAGTCACCGAGTACGACTCGGCGCTTGTTTATGGCGCAAATTTCTCCGTTGGCATGAACATCTTTTATCGCATCGTACAGACGGCAACTGACTGCTTTGCGAAGATCGATCAATACACTCCCTTCATCGAAGAAGCTCATCATTCGCGCAAGCGGGACGCGCCGTCGGGAACAGCGCTGCGTTTGAGTGAATTAATGCTGGAGCGTTATCAACGAGATATTCCAATCGCTTCAACGCGCGCCGGGTACATTCCTGGGACGCATCGCGTCGGCTTCGATTCTGAAGCTGATCAGGTGTTATTGACGCATGCGGCGCGATCACGACAAGGGTTTGCGTCAGGTGCGTTGTTGGCCGCGCACTGGATAGTGGGTCGAAAAGGAGTGTTTGAGTTTGGGGAAGTGATTGATCAGATACTGATGAGTAATGAGTGATAGATTGAAGATTGTAGATTGTAGATTGATGATTGAAACAACACGCGCGATCTTCAATCGCCAATCTGAAATCTACAATCGGCAATCTACACTCAAAGGAGGACGCTTATGACTCTAGACACCGATTGGTTACGCGGTTGTGCAACGGCTCTGGTGACACCATTCAAATCCGACGGCAGCGTCGACGAGAAGTGCCTGCGCGACTTAGTCGAATATCAGATCGCCGGTGGTATTCAATTACTGGTGCCGTGCGGCACCACCGGCGAAAGCGCGACGATGACGGAGGAAGAAGATCAATTCGTGATCAGGACTACTGTCGAAGTCGCGCGTGGTCGAGCGAAGGTGATCGCCGGAACAGGCAGTAACTCAACCGCCGCGGCAATCGAGGGTTCTAAACGCGCACGCGAGCTGGGCGCCGATGCTGTGCTTCTTGTCGCGCCGTATTACAACAAGCCGACTCAGGAGGGTCTCTATCAACATTTCGGCGCGATCGCCAATGCTGTTTCTGGTCTGCCGATTGTGATCTACAACGTCCCTGGTCGCACGTCGTCGAACATTTCGTCGCAGACAGCGTTACGCCTGGCGCGTGATTTTGACAATATCGCGGCTGTTAAAGAAGCTTCGGGAAATCTCTCGCAGATAATGGAAATACTGCGCGATCGCCCAGACGGATTTAAGGTTCTATCCGGCGACGATTCTTTGACGCTACCGATCATCGCTCTTGGCGGCGATGGCTTGATTTCAGTGGCATCAAATGAAGCACCCAAGTTAATGTCACGCTGCATTAACCTGGCGCTCGATGGTGATTGGAATGAAGCACGCGCGTTGCATTATCGGCTGCTCTCGCTGATGGAAGTGAATTTCATCGAGTCGAGTCCTGGACCAGTTAAAGCAGCGATGGCGATGATGGGCCTACTCGAAGAAAACTTTCGCTTGCCGTTGGTGCCGATTCAGGATAAAAGCCGCGCACGTGTTCGGGAAGTTTTGGAAGAGCTCGGTCTGTTGAGGGAAACAACGCATGCAGCTGCGGGAACAGATTGAATCAATCACCGGCCGGGCGACGAGGGAATTCACTCCGGCAGATCACGAGATCTTTGCAGAATTCAAACAGGCACTTAATCGCGGCGAGGTTCGCGCGGCAGAAAGAACATCGTCCGGCGACTGGCAGGTCAACAGTTGGGTGAAGCAGGGCATCCTCCTCGGCTTTCGAATGGGCGTCCTTACTGATATGTCTGCCGGTTCAGGTCTGAAGTTCTTCGACAAACACACCTACCCCATCAGGCCAACTCAGATCAGTGAAAACATCCGCATCGTTCCTGGCGGATCAAGCATTCGTGATGGTGCGTACATCGCGCCGGGAGTTGTTTGCATGCCGCCGATGTATGTGAATGCCGGCGCTTATGTTGACGAAGGAACGATGATCGATAGTCATGCGTTGGTCGGATCGTGCGCGCAGATCGGAAAGCGCGTGCACATTTCTGCGGCAGCGCAAATCGGTGGCGTGCTAGAACCCGTCGGCGCCGTGCCTGTGATCATTGAAGACGATGTGTTGGTTGGCGGTAATTGTGGGGTTTACGAAGGAGCGATCGTTCGCGAGCGAGCGGTGTTGGCTTCAGGCACGATTCTGACTGGCGCGACTCCTGTGTATGATCTCGTGCGCGGCGAAATCTATCAGCGGAAGAATTCAAAGCAGCTCGAGATTCCGGCGGGTGCGGTGGTTGTACCGGGATCGCGGGCTGTCGAGAATGAAAGAGGACGTGCCTGGGGCTTGTCGCTGTATGCGGCAGTAATCGTGAAGTATCGTGATGAGAAGACAGAAGCTTCTGTGCAACTGGAGGACTATCTCCGTTGAGTGTTTTTCAGCCGGCTGCGCGATTACGTGGTATCGAGAAGAGTGTAATCCGACAAGTCTTCGATCGAGCTCGCCCGGGAAGTATCAATCTTGGTTTAGGCGAACCAGATCTGCCAACGCCTGACGTGATCCGGCGGGAGGCGTTGCGCGTAATTGCTGAAGAGCAGAACGGCTACACATCTCACGCCGGGCTTCCCGCCTTAAGAGAAAAGATTGCCGGCGACTATCCTTATTTAAATAACGACATTCAGCGCGTCGTCGTGACCGCTGGATCGCAAGAAGCGCTTTATCTTGCTTTGCTATCGCTCGTGGATGACGGTGATGAAGTTCTTTTACCCAATCCAGGTTTTGTCGCGTATCCAACCATCGTTCGAATGGCTGGCGGAACCCCAACATATTACGCGCTTCCTGCGACGAGCGATTTCACCTTCAACGTTGACTTCCTGCGCCAAAGGCTCACGCCGCGCACAAAGGTTGTTGTTTGCATCAGTCCCTCCAATCCAACTGGGCGGATGCTTTCCAGCGCAGACTTGTCTGCGATCGCCGATGTACTCAAGGACCACGGCGCTTATTTAGTCAGCGACGAGATCTATCGCGAGCTTTATTATGATGAGCGACCTGAGTCGGCATCATCGTTTTACGAACGGACGATCGTCATTGGTGGTCTTTCAAAGTCGATGAGCATGACGGGTTGGCGATTGGGATGGATTGTTGGTGATGAGGCAGTGATGAACGCCGCGCTCGTTTTGCATGGGTATGTTACGACCTGTGCTTCAGCGATTTCACAAAAGGCAGGACTAGCCGCGTGGACCAGGGAAGCTGAAGACGCGCGAGCAAGCTTTCGAAAAATATTTTCCGAACGCCGCCGGCATTTGCTTCACTTGATGGAAAGCGAATTGAATCTGCGGGCCGTGGCGCCAGACGGTGCCTTCTACACGATGTTAGATGTGAGTAAGTACGGCCAATCGATGCAGGTCACCGAGGCATTTTTAGAGGAAGGCGTAATTACCGTTCCAGGGTCTGCTTTTGGCAGTGAGGGCAACGGATACCTGCGAGTTTCGTTTTGTGCTGACTTGGATGTGTTGACTGAAGGCGTGCGACGAATGAAGGAAGGATTACGAAAGTTGTAACGATCTCTTTGGAGTGCGGCGACCCGGCGCCGCTTTGTTACTTCGGCGGTCGGAACTAATGCACGACATGACAAAGCGGCGCCGGGCCGCCGCACTCCAAAGACAAGGCTGATGACAAAAAAGTATCGAGTTGGAATCCTTGGTGCGACTGGAATGGTCGGGCAGCGGTTTGCTCAATTGCTCGAGAATCATCCGCAGTTTGAAATAACTGCCCTCGCTGCCTCTGATCGGTCGCAAGGAAGACAATATGCGGAAGCATGCACGTGGCGTTTGAATGGCGCGATGCCGGTAGCTTTGCGTTCGTTAGTTGTACAACCGCCTCGTCCGCCACTCGATTGCGATCTAGTCTTCTCTAGTTTGCCCGGAGACATTGCGCGCGAAAC
>DATJKB010000124.1:0-3052 GCA_035491875.1 Pyrinomonadaceae bacterium
ACTTTCCCACATTCCCACAGCTACTGCTGGATTCACTAAATGAACTGGTAAAACCAAAACCGGACACTTCACTTGCTAAAAAAACCGGACATTTTAATTTGCTAACAACACCCGCTAACTTTTGTTTAGACATGCGCAGCGATATGTGATGATTCCTCGTTCCTCACCACTATAAGCGTACAACAGATTGTTTGCAGTCGTCGTGAGAAATCACGAAGGCGGAGTTCTAGGCACTGCGCACTAAATCTGTAATTTTTGTTTGTAGGAGAAAGAGATGAAAAGGAGTTGGAGATTACTAATCGCAGTCTTAATAACGGCGGCAGCTTTGCCATTCATAGCCTGGCACAGTAGCGCGCAAAACAACAACAATCAGCAACCACGCGACAACGGCCAATCCGAAAAGTTTCACAGATCGAAGAAGCCTGTTCGCGACAGTTACATCGTGGTTTTGAAAGACGAAACTTCTAAGGACGAAGTCGAACCAACCGCGAACGACCTCCTGGCAAAACACGGAGGCACAGTACGACAAGTCTATAAGCACACAATCAAAGGATTCTCAATTGAACTTCCGGAAGCTGCTGCAATGGCACTCAGCCGCGACCCGAGAGTTGACTATGTTGAGGAAGACACTGAGGCCACCTTTAGCAAAACTCAATCCACCACCAGTTGGAACCGGACGCGGATCGATCAGCGCACCGGTATTGGTAATTCGTACTACTTCTCGAACGTCGAAGATGGCGCCGGCGTCAATGCGTACATTCTGGATACTGGAATCAAAGCCGCACACCGCGAATTCGAAGGTCGAGCGACCCCGGACGCGGATATGGTGTGGTGGAATAACACCTATGGCGACGACTGTAACGGGCACGGCACTGCTGTGGCCGGCATTCTCGGTGGTTTTTCCTTTGGATCCGCTCCGTTCGTGCGATTGCACGGCGTTCGTGTTGGCGATTGCAGCGGCTTCACCACGACGTCAACGATCATTTCGGGAGTCGATTGGATAACTGCAAACCACGTAAAGCCTGCCGTGGTCAACATGAGCCTTGGCATGCCTGCCGATCCCATTTATTACGCTTCACTCGAGGAGGCAATCAGAAGATCGATTGCGCAGGGAATCACATACGTTGTAGCCGCCGGCAATGGCCCGACGAACGTTAATGACGTTAGTCCCTCGCGTATGCCGGAGGTCATTACAGTTGGCTCGACGAATAGCGCCGATCAGATGGCGCCGGATTCAAACTTTGGTTCAGGCATCGATATATTTGCTCCCGGTGTTGGTGTTCAATCCGCGAGCAATATTGACTTTAACGGAAACGGCATCTTTGACGATGCCACCGGACTCCTCAATGGAACTTCGTTTGCGGCGCCGCTCGCTGCTGGTGTTGCGGCGCGTTTCCTGCAGGTTGTACCGAACGCCTCGCCTGCTGCAGTTCAAGGCGCAATCGTGAACAGTGCCACTTTGAACGTCCTGAGCAATTTGGGACCGGGTTCACCGAATCGTCTGCTTTTCTCTGAGCTTCGCCATGCGTTTCTTGGACAAACGATCAGGTCGATCTTCGAAAGTTCAACCAGTGTTGACGCTGGTGTCTTCCTTAACCCGGGCCAGTGGCTCGCATTGAGTGGCGCTGGTGAGATTTGGAGTGGTGTGCTCCTCACACCAAACAACGGTCCGCAGGGTTGGAATAGCGTTGCATCCGATCCCAGCTTCCCTCTGCCTGGTGCGCGTCCGTACTCGCTAATCGGCAGACTGGAGAGCAGTGACCAGCATTTTTATATCGGCACGAGTAACGCCTTGTTACAGTCGGTTAGCGTTCCGACACGACTGTTTCTGAGAACAAACGACGACGTTCCTGGAAACGGTAATGGTTCGTTTGCGTGCAAGACGGAGCTTTGGAAAGTGTTGCCTGACTCGCGTGCAGACTTCTGGGGGGATATGAGCGCGCCGTCGTGGTTGTTGCCGGGCGTGGTTTGGCCCGTCTCGGTCACGATGCAAAATGTTGGACCAACTACATGGACCGCGGGCCAGGGTTTTAAACTGGCGTCGCAGGGCGACAGCATGACTTGGGGGCTCAATCGTGTTGCGCTTCCGTACGATGTTCCGCCCGGTGCGTCAGTAACGTTCTCGTTCAACATCACTGCACCAACAGTGCCTGGCACCTACAACTTCCAGTGGCGCATGTTGCAGGAAGGTGTGCAACGCTTCGGCGATGCCACAAATAACGTGCAGATCACTGTCGTGACTCCGAGTAACTCGGCGCAATTCATTTCGCAGCAGGTTCCCGCAAGCATCACTGCGACGGAGTCGGCCACAGTTTCGATCACGATGAAGAACACTGGGAATACGCTTTGGCAAGCGGGGTCAATGTACAGGCTCGGTTCACAGAACCTGCAGGACAATACAACGTGGGGACTGAACCGCGTGCCGATGCCGGTCGACGTTTGGCCGGGGCAGCAGGTAACGCTGACCTTTCAAATAACGGCGCCATTGTCGACTGGAAAGAAGAACTTCCAGTGGCGCATGGTCCAGGAGGGTGTGCAATGGTTTGGCGACTTTACAACAAACAAAGAGATCTCTGTGAAACCGCCTGTCTGCCCGAGTTGTTAATCAGGTAGACGATTGACGTGACAAAGCCACGGGGAGACTCGTGGCTTTGCCGCGTCGATTAATAACTCAGACCCACGAGGTGAAGATTATTGTGGGCTGCAAAGCTTCGGAGCTAGGGCTAGAGGCTGAACCACTAGAATCAATTTCTAGCTTCGGGCGGAGTCGACACCGCGAAGAATTTTTGACGCACTATCACAAGCGATCAAGTTTGGTCAACGGTTGCGGAGTAAGACACTGACCGCGCAGATCAACGAAGCACTTTGCAAGGTGCTCTGTCATAATCTGTGCGTAGTGATTCAATCGGTTCACGAGCTAGGGATTGAAACAGACTTTTCGAGTGAGGCAGCGGCCTAATCTTCTTCGTAGCGTGGCCGCTTCTTAATGTATTGCTCGCCATCTATGGCAGCTTCGAGTATGCGTAGAACTAAAACACTTAACGGCACATTC
>DATJKB010000125.1:0-4678 GCA_035491875.1 Pyrinomonadaceae bacterium
CATATTTCTGATGGCTGTTATCACTCGTCGACCGGCCCCGAGTATTCGCGCGAACTCTTCACTATCGCCACGCTCCATTAGCTCGGCCATGAAGGTCACATCGCCTCCGGCACAAAACGCGCGGCCGGCTCCGGTGATAACGACAACACGAATTGTGCGATCGCTGCCCGCGTGTTCCAACGCCTCGGCCAGATCACGCCGCATATGGCCGATGAAGGCGTTCAACTTATCTGGCCGATTCAGCGTGATCGTTGTCACGCCTTCGGTTTCAGAGATGAGGATGTGTTCGTACATGACGGTCAGTGGTCCGTTGTCCGTGGTCAGTAGTCAGTTGTCCGTGGTCAGTGGTCCGTTGTCCGTGGTCCGTTGTCAGTTGTCAGTTGTCAGTGGTCATCAGAACTCACCATCGACCACTGACAACGGACCACGGACTACTTACCTTTAAACTCCGCTTTCCGTTTTTCGGTGTACGCCGCCAACCCTTCTTTCGCGTCTTCCGATTGGAAGAGCTGTTGTTGCAGCTCCCGCTCAACAGCAAGCCCTGACTCGAGTGGAAGCTCCGCTCCGGTTTGTACGCTGCGTTTGATTCTTCCAATCGCAAAAGCTGCGCGCTTCGGCGTTGTAAACTGTCCGGCGTATGCCATCACTTGTTCGCGAAACTGATCGATACCTTCACTCTCGAATAACTGATTCACGAGTCCAAGCTCGACGCCACGCTCGAAATCAAAAAGCTCTCCTGTGGCCATCAACTCGATAGCTTTCGTCTTGCCAACCAGCCGCGCCAAACGCTGCGTGCCACCTGTGCCAGGCAACACTCCGAGCGACACCTCAGGCAAGCCCATCTTACCGGCACCTTTGCGAGCCACACGTAGATCTGCAGCCATCGCAACTTCCAGCCCGCCACCGACGCAATGGCCATTGATCGCTGCAATCACCAGTTTCGGAGTTTGTTCCAGACGCGAAAGCGTTTCGTTCGCATGCAAGCAGAAATAGTACTTGTAGGTGGGTGTTACTTTCGCAAGCATTTGAATGTCGGCACCGGCGCAAAAGAATTTTTCACCCGCTCCAGTGATGACGATGACTTGAACGCTCTCGTCCATTCGCGCGTTGAGAATGGCCATATCGAGTTCACGCATCATCTCGTAGCTGTAGGTATTAGCCGGGGGATCGTTGAGAGTGATTACCGAGATGCCGTTGTTTGTTTCGACGGTTAGCTTTTCTTTTTGTGCTTGCATGAGCCAAGAGAGCGCGAGTTCTTGAATAAGTGCTAAATACTGGATTTGATGCCACGGCCTTGTGCCGTGGTCTTCACGTTTGCCACTATAACCGACGCCTCGATGTTTAAAGGATGCCACGGGCTTGCCCCGTGGAGTCTCACGCAAACACGACGATGGATTCCAAGTTTATTTTAATCAAGCTTGAAACGTGAATACTCCACGGGGCAAGCCCGTGGCATCCGATATCGCAGTGCCCCTCTGAGTAGCTACGAGCGTGAACCACCACGGCGCAAGGCCGTGGCATACTACGTTTCCCATTCGTAAACTGAAATATGCTTCTGACTGTCTGACGTGAACGGTTCATGCTGCCAACCGGTGTACCGTTCACGCAAACGCAGACCTGCTACCTGAGCCATAAGATCCAACTCTGCCGGCCACGCGTAACGAATGTTAACCGGATAGAGTTTGACCTGCCCGTCCGTCATGACAACTTTTTGACTTACGACTCTTTGCGTCACCGGATCATGTTCGGAGACGTCGAGCTCAAGACGATCTGTAGTGATCCTCATGGGCCTCATAGTGTGGCCCTTCGTGAACCGCGTTACATCCGGAACAAACGCTTCGATTACAAACACACCTGTCTTCGCGAGGTGCTGCGCAACATTTTGAAAACAACGCACCTGCATTTCCTGCGACTGCAACGCAAAGAAGGTATTGAAGACGACGTAGATTAGTTGAAACTCACCTTCGACCGGAACGTCAGCGAAGTTTCCCATCGTCACAGGGATCTTGTCGACACCCGGCTTCTCACGCAAACGAGCGATCATCGATTCGGATGCGTCAATGCCATGAACCGCGAGATTGTTATTAGCCAGTGGCACTGCAAAGCGACCGGTGCCGATCCCGAGTTCGAGTACTTTGCCACCGTTTGCCAGTTTGGTGAGAAAAGCGATGGCATCCGGATCGGCAGTTGGGAACCAGTCGTCGTAAACACCGGCGACACGTTCGCCGTAAGTTTCATCCTTGTATTCAGTCACGATGTTTCTTTCGCGAACGAGGGAACGGTCAGTCTTTAGTTCCGCGCCAGATACTCAGGTTCTCGGTTTGTTTGGGGAGTCTCTTTACGCTTCCAGCATCGAAGAGACTTCCTGCGAGAAACCCGCCAAGGAAAAGTTTCGTCAGGTTCTGGGCCAAGTCGCTGACCTTTAGTTTACCGGCAGGATCATACCAGTTGTAAATCCAATTCATCATGCCAAAAAGCGCGTAGGTGGCGACAGTGAGATCGACGCGTTGCCCGTTTGCCTGGGCCTGAACTTCTTGCAGGATGCTGCGAGCGAGTTTGGCGTACGTGTCTTTGCGCGTCGCAACGTGCGCATACATGTCGCCTCTTAAAGACTCAGCTTCATGCGAAAGTACCTTCATCTCTGCCATGTTGGCAGCGAAGAACGAAAGGTGGTTCTCGATCATGATGCGCAGTTTAATTACGGGATCGTCAACTTCACGAAGTCGTTCCTCGAGTCGCTCCAGCACACGACCAAAGCAGTTGTCCTGGATAAGAAACAGCAGCTCTTCTTTCGATTTGCAGTAGTGATAAAGACCAGCGAGGCTTACTTTGGTGGCGCGTGAAATGTCGCGCATGGATGTGGAGTGATAACTCTTTTCTGCGAAGATACGCGCAGACGTGCGAAGAATGAATTCGAGCTTTTGGTCGTAACGCGCCGAGATCGATTTCGGATTTCGTTTTGAAGCGTCTTGAATCATCTGAATCAACTCATTGGCAAACAGTCAGTACCGAAACGCGGTAGCGTCGGGTCCTGTGTTCCGGTTAGAGCGCCACAATCGAAACTTGGACCCGACGCTACCGCGTTTCGGTACTGACTGTTTTGCCACTGCGCAACGCCAAGAGCACCTCTACAGCTTCACGTACTCAAACTCAAACGGCAGTCCTTTAATGCCCGCGGCCGGCGGCGCGATCCAGTTTGCAATTTTTCCTGGCTCCGTAACCGGCTTCATCAGGCTGCGCACGTATTCGCGATCCTCCATCGTCGGCAGCCACTCTTCCTTGCGCCGTTCGAACTCTTCCTTCGTGATTAGCTTGCCGGCGATGTCGAAGTAATGACCTGCGTACTCGCCTACGTGTCGATGAAACAGCGTTGACGGCAGGTACAAGCGCTCCAGCATTCCTTCTTCCGTTAATATTTTGTTCCAGCGTGCCAGACCCTTCTCGCAATCGCGCACGTATTCGCCGCGCAGCACTTCATTCAGTGCGTTTCGCAAAGGAACCTGGCGCTCTTTCAACTGCTCACCCTCGACCGTCACCATCGTGAACTGATCGTCAGCTATCACGTGATCTTCGTATTGTTCTTCTTTGTAGCGTCCCTTTAGGCCGGCAGCGAAGAAGTCGGCGGAATTGGAACTAATCTCACCGCCGAAGAGATCGAGCGAGTAACTGAACCAGAAGTTGATGTACCTTTGAACGATCTCAAGCGGGATCCCGCCCAGTTCTTTAACATCTCCTTGTTTCATCAACTGCGCTGTTCGTTTGACGACACGTCCAAGACCCGTGTCGCCGACAAACATGTGGTGCGCTTCCTCAGTCAACATAAAGCGACACGTGCGCGCCAATGGCTCGAATCCTGATTCGGCAAGTGCAGACAATTGATACTTACCGTCGCGATCGGTAAACATCGTGAAGGCGAAGAAGTTAAGCCAGTCATCGCATGGTTGATTGAAGGCTTCGAGGATCCTGGGTTTATCAGGATTTCCGCTACGTCGCTCGAGAAGGGCTTCTGCCTCATCGCGGCCGTCGCGACCGAAGTAACCATGGAGGAGATAAACCATGGCCCAAAGATGACGACCCTCTTCAACGTTTACCTGAAAAAGATTTCTGAGGTCATAAAGCGAAGGACACGTTTTGCCAAGCTCTCGTTGTTGTTCGACTGACGCAGGTTCAGTATCGCCTTGCGTGACAATGATTCGTCGCAATGCATTTCTGAATTCGCCGGGAACCTCCTGGTAAGCAGGTCGTCCGTAATTGTCGCCAAACCCAACCTTCGCATCAGGCTCTGCGGGCTCGAGAAAGATCCCCCAGCGATAGTCTGGCATCTTCACGTAGTCGAAGTGGGCCCAACCTTCCGAACCGACGTCGATAGCTGTGCGCAACCAGACGTCTTTCTCCTGGAAGCCATCTGGTCCCATCTCACGCCACCAGTCGAGAAAGTTTGGCAGCCATTTCTCCAGCGCACGCTGAAGTTTCATGTCTCCGGAGAGATTTACGTTGTTAGGAATACGTTCGTAAAGATTCATTTAGTAACTCCAACAAATCATTGCTAGTACATAACGAAGAGGAGATAACAATAGGCCGCATAAGTGACCGTTAAGACTAATCCCAAAATTGCTTGCCAGCGCGGTAGCGAGGCGAGGGCCAAGGCCACGACAAAAAACAAGCTGAGGTTGCGCCA
>DATJKB010000126.1:0-3848 GCA_035491875.1 Pyrinomonadaceae bacterium
CGTCTATTACGACGTGGGATCACGCAATGAAAAAGAGGGACGAACCGGTTTCGCTCATCTCTTTGAACACATGATGTTTCAGGGTTCAGAGAACGTGCCAAAGGCCGCGCATTTTCAACACATCTTCAACGCCGGCGGCACAATGAACGGCACGACCTCAACGGAACGAACAAACTATTTTGAAACACTTCCATCGAACTACCTTCCACTTGCGTTCTGGCTCGAGAGCGATCGAATGCGTTCGTTGAAGGTAACTCAGGAGAATCTCGACAATCAGCGAAATGCAGTGCAGGAGGAGAAACGTTTACGATACGACAATCAACCGTACGTCAATGCGTTCCTCCTGATGAATGAACTGATCTTCACCAATCCAGCCAACGCCCATTCAACCATTGGATCGATGGAAGATCTCGATGCGGCCACGATCGATGACGTGCGCGAGTTCTTTCGGATTTATTACGCGCCGAACAATGCCGTGCTTACCGTTGTTGGCGACTTCGAAACTGACGAAGCTCGACAACTCATTAATAAATATTTCGCCAGCATACCTGCTCAGCCGTTACCGCCGGGCGTTGATGTTACGGAGTCTGAGCCAGTCGCAGTACGACAACAAACCTACAAGGACCCACTCGCGCCGGCTCCGGCATTTGTGCTTGGCTGGAAGATTCCTGCGCGCCGAACGCGTGAATTCCATGCGTTATCGCTCGCTGGGACGATCCTGTTTGAGGGCGATAGCTCGCGGCTTTATCAAACACTTGTGAAAGGCGACGAGTCGGTCGTGTCGATTGAAGGAGGAGTAGACGAACGACGCGGTCCATCTGCCTTCTACATATTTGCGTTGCCAAAACCAGGCGAAGACATCGCAGAGATCCAGCAGAAGATCTTTGAAGAGATTCACAGAGTGGCTGTTGACGGTCCTACGCCTGACGAGATGGAGAAGCTGCGCAACTCTCTTTGCAACGACACCGTACGTGGTCGCCAATCGACGATGTATCGGGCGCAACGACTGGCCGAGTTTGCGCTTTACGACTCTGACCCAACTTTGTTTGATAGCGAGTTGGACCATTATCTAAGCATCACGGCCGAAGAAATTCGTGACGCAACCAGGAAGTACATCGACGTCGATAATCGAGTAGTGCTGGACATCGTTCCGGCGGCACAAGAAGCTGAAGCCGAAGCAGCGCCTGCAACACCGCAACAGGCCGGTGAACCGAAACAACCAGCGGCGCCAGCTCCACACGTGCCACCCAAGCCTGAACCTGAACCTAAACCAGTTACGAAATCGACGGCCTCAGAAATCAAACAAGCTCCCACCCGACCGGAACAGCTGAAAGATCCTGCGGATCCACCAATGCCATCGGATCAAGGCTCCGGCCCGCTACACTTATGAATATGAGTCAACCGGAACCTTTCCGAAATCAGGCGCCACCCCCCTTAGCTCCACGTCCACTCATTATCCCGACCGCTCGCGAAACTCAATTCGCGAACGGGATGAGTTTGCTGGTGATCGAGGATACTCGACTTCCGCTCGTGAGCTATCGGCTCGGGTTGAAAGTTGGCACTGCATTCGATCCGCCTGGGTTTCCGGGTCTCACTGACTTGTTAGCTGGTCTCTTGCCTGAGGGAACAGAATCAAGATCGAGTCGCGAGATTGCTGAGCTGGCCGCGCGCATGGGCGCAAGTTTGACGGCAGGTTCAAACTCCGACTACACAATCGTCGCAGCTTCGGCACTCGCGCCTTTTCAGAACGAGATTCTCGACCTCATGGCGGAAGTTGTTCTACACCCCTCCTTTCCGGAGAGCGAAGTAGAACTCGCGAAACAGAATACGAAAGAGAGTTTGCGTCAGCAGCGCGCCCAGCCGTCATTCTTGGCAACGGAGATGGTGTCGCGCGTGATGTTTGGTGATCATCCTTATTCCCTGGTGGCACCCACTCCCGAATCGATTGACCGTTCAACTCGCGCGCACTTCGTTGAGTTTCATAAAGAGAAATTCTCGCCGAATAACGCGGTGATGATCATCGTCGGAAACGTAAAGTTCGACTCCGTTGCACCGCGCATTGAAAGTCTGTTCTCGAGTTGGAAAAAAGGTGAGCCGCTGCCGAACAATTTTCCCGCTCCTCCCGTTCGGCAAAAACGATCAGCATACCTGGTTGATCGAGCGGGATCAGCGCAGTCAAATATCGTGATCGCTAACTCGGGAATCACTCGCACAAATCCCGATTACTTCCCGATGCTGCTCATGCACACCGTGCTTGGAGCTACAGCGTCGTCGCGACTGTTTATGAATCTGCGTGAAGAAAAGGGCTACACCTATGGTGCTTACTCCAATCTCGACGCGCGACGCACTGCCGGAACTTTTCGAGCAACGGCCGAAGTGAGGACACCGGTTACAGGTGATTCGCTAAAGGAGTTCTTCTACGAGTTGGAACGTATTCGGAACGAGCCTGTGTCAGAAAGGGAGCTCAACGACGCCAAATCTTATCTGACCGGCGTGTTTCCAATTCGTTTAGAAACGCAGGAAGGAATGATTGACCAGTTGGTCCAGATAAAGATGCTGGGTCTTCCCGGTGATTACCTGCAGAATTATCGCGACCGGGTCCAGGCAGTAACGATTGACGAGGTTCAGAAAGTTGCATCGCAGTATGTCCGTCCGGATCAGGCTGCGATTATTGTCGTGGGCGACGGAGCAAAAGTCCTGGAGCAGATGGAACCCTACTGCTCAGACATCGAGATATATAGCACATCGGGCAAACGAAAAGAGCGACCGGTGGCCGGTGTCGTGGTCGATGTTACGGGCGCATGGTCCATCAATATCGAAACGCCGATGGGTCAGAGCATTCCTGCAACGCTAACAATCGCACGCGCTGGTGACGCAACTACGGCAAGCATCTCATCTGAAATGGGCGATGCTGATTTCGGGGTTGTTGAGGTATCTGGAAACTCCTTCAACGCCACAACATCACTGGATATGGATGGCCATTCAGTCGAGATTGCTATTGACGCTCGCTTTGAAGGTGATCGCACAGAAGGCACCCTGACTCTCCAGAATTCCCCGCCGTTAACATTTGAAGGCGGGCGTGCTTGATATCTTTCCCTGAGGGCAACCTCCACGTTCGATAAAAACATCTCAGAGATGAGGTTACCGGATTGTCACAAAGATAGTGACAACCACTAACACTCGGTTCCTCCTGTGATTTGCGCCCGGTGCGTTCCTATCGTACCGGGCGTTTTGTTTAGTGCGGAAATTTGGTCACTTCTCGTAGCGAAGGATTGTCCCATCGGCACCCACTGCCCAGCCGATGTTCTTGTTGAAGTGTAGAGAGTAAAGGTTTTGTTTGGTTGAGGAATCCTGGGACACCCAACTTTTTCCCGCATCTACGGTTCTCAAGATCGTCCCGGTTCGCCCGATCACCCAGCCATCATCGTCATTCAGAAACTGAACTGACAACAAGGTGGCACGGGCATTCGTTGGAGCGGCCGTCCACGTTTCACCACCGTCAATTGTTCGTAGCAGTGTTCCACGCTCGCCAACCACCCAACCTTTTTTGTCGTTCCGAAAATCGACGTGATAAAGCGTGTTCGACGATCCGGAGTTCTGTTTGATCCAGGTTTGTCCCGCATCGATCGTAGCCAGAATAGTGCCGCCGCTTCCGACGATCCAACCACGTTTATCACTCACGAAGTCGATGTGAATGAGCTCGAGACGACTAGGCGCTCGTTGGCGCGTCCAGGTATCTCCGCCGTCCTCTGTGTAGACAAGAATGCTATCTATCACGGTGTCTCTCTTGCTTATCGAGCCAACTACCCATCCCTTCTTCTTGCTGGAAAAGCGGACGCTATACAACT
>DATJKB010000127.1:0-11506 GCA_035491875.1 Pyrinomonadaceae bacterium
GACGGGCGTATTCATTTATCCTAAACCAAATCACGCGCCAGCAACATTCACAGTTTTGAACTTTCCGGTGGATGATATTGATCAAGCCGTTGCGTCGTTGAAGAAACAGGGAGTTAGATTTGAGCAGTACAACATGCCCGATCTAAAAACAGATAAAGACGGTGTAGCAAGAGATCCTCGTGGTCCTCAAATCGCCTGGTTCAAGGATCCATCTGGAAACATCTTATCGGTACTTGAAGAGAGAAGCGCCGATTGATCGTGACGCGAGAAGAGGTTGTGCTAAGCACTCAACCTCTCATTCACCCCAGGCTTTACCCTGGGGCTACGCGCTCCTTTAGTTTTCTTGGAACCGTTTTAACGGTTTTTCCGGATGGGCCAACCTGGATCAGTAGGACATCTTGGAAACCGTTGAAACGGTTTCTTGTTCGCCGTGCCCTCGACACCCCAGGCTGAAGCCGGGGGTGAATGAGAGGTTGAGTGAAATCAGCTTGACTCGATCGCCTTAAAGTATCGCTTATCCCTCTTACGCGACGCCTTCAATCTTGCCGTTATGCCGCTGTTGTCTTTAATGTCGGGTGAGGCGCCGTGTTGGACCAACCATTTCAACATCGCCGGTTCGTATTCTCTTTCCACTCCACAGAGAAGTGCCGTCTTCCCGTTGCGCGGATCCTGAAAGTTGACATTAGCACCGTTGACGGCAAAGTGCTTCGCCGCTTTAAACCTTCTCCAAAGCCAGCAAGCCATGAAAGGAGTGGAACCTACGTCGATGTCAATCTGAGCGCCATGACGTAACAACACGTCGAGTATTTTTAGATCTTCCCACCAGCCCGCTGCGAAAAGACCGCCACCCGGAGCACGTTCAGGCCGTGCGCCTCTTTTGATAAGGAGTTTGACAACGGTGAGATTCCTGCCGAATGCAACAGCAAAAAAAAGCGGCGTGCATGGATCTCGACCCGACTGCCCCGGTTGTTCTTTCTCCATTCCTTGATCAAGGAGAAAGTTGACCAGGCGCGCTGCGGCTGTCTCAGGCACGCCTAGTTTCTTCACGTTCGCGCCGCACGCAAGGTGCAGAAGATTTCTACCCTGGCGGTTCCATACGTTGAGAAGATCAGGTTTAGTTTTGAGTAAGGCTTTGGTTGTTTGGAGATCGAGCTTTTGAACAGCCTCGATGATGCGCGTTTTGGACATCCGTTAAATTCCGCTCGCTTACTCCTCGACAAAACGGTAGCTCGCGTGGCTGTCGTAATCAATTCCGTGTTTGCGCTTCAGTTCTTGAATGTAATCTAACTGCGGCTTCGTGTGCGGGCTGGCCACACCATCTCCCAGTGGCTCATTGGTGTGCAACAGTATTTCCTCGAGACAACTGTCCACACTCATGTGCTTGTACTCCGCAAGATCTTGAAGAAGTGCAGCTAGTCGTTTCTCAAGGCGCACATTAACGTCGACTCGCGCGATCTTCATCGGTGGCCCTGAATGAAGCAGAGGATGGCCAAAGTCGAGTCGATATCCATAAAGGTCTCGGACGCTGTAATCGCGCAGGCCGTAATCCCTATCCTCTGGCGCACACAGTAGCTCAACGCCGTTCGCCCGATGGAATTCGTAAAGTTCATCCGCATTGCCTATCACGAAATACATCGAGCAACCGTTAGGATTCGGTGTTCCGAGGTGGAGAAATATCTGTACATGTTGTCCCAGGTTTACCCCGGCCATCGTGGGCGGAGTGCCCCACTTGAACGCCAGCCAAAACCCAAGCTTGATTGTGTAGAACTCAACTGCAGCATTCATGTCATCCACGGGAAGAATTGTGTGGTGTTGTTCGCATTCAATCTTTGGTGTGTCAGTCATTGGCTTCCCTGGGTTTTCCCGGACGACTTGCGTGGCAATCGTTATCGACTTTTTAGCCCTAACGCAGCAACCATCCGGGGATCAGACCGAAAGTTTTTCAGCGCTCGCCGTCCTTCTTCATGTGCATCGTACAATTCGAGTTCTAACTTCGCTCCTGCTTTGACAAGAGTGGAGACGACTGCGTAATACGGCTCTCTTTTCTTTCCTTTCAGTTGTCCCCACGCATACAAAGCCCACTGAAGCGGGTTTCCATCAAAGTTTGGGTCCTTAACGTCAACGGGCGCTTTGTGGTCCAGTAACAATTTCACTACCGCAAGATGACCGCCGTAGGCCGCCCAATGTAACCCGGTCTGTCCGTGATGCTTCACCTTTTGGTCGACAGACATGCCCCGACTTAAAAGGAAATCGACAACGTCCTTGTGACCGAATTCGCAGGCCCACGAGAAACCATTAACCATTTGTTGCCGGGTCGCTGTCGATTTCAGCTTGCCGCTGTCAGTAAAGAACGTCTTCACAACATCAAGTCGTCCAACTCCCGCTGCCCCTTCGAGGTCAAGCTTCGCGCCGCGATTTGCAAGAAATTGAGCGGCGTCACCGCGACCGTTCGCGAGAGCACCGTTCACCTCGCTACCGCCATCTGGTCCATCAACGATCGCGCCGTAGTCCATCAAGACGCCCATCAATGGCAACTGAACGCCGGCCTCTTCGGGATGGCAACTTGTTGCCGCCAGGCCAAAGGTTGTGGACCGTCCACCGTACGCATCGGATTCGGCGTTGATATCTGCTCCCGCCTCCAACAGTCTCCGCGTTATCTCGACAATGTTCCTGGGAGTCTTCTGGCGAAAGTCTTCTACTCCGTTTGCCGAGACATAATGCAACAAGGTTGACCGATGTTTGCGCAGCGAACGTGCGCGGATGAGCTGTGGGTATTTCTTGAGTAATCGATCCAACGTAGTGAGATCGCCGGAGACGATCGCATCAACAGCTTGTTCAAATTTTGAAGTAAGCGACGTCGGTCGCTGGAGACCATCAAGGTACTTTACAAACTTCGACCAGCTCGCAAACTCGTGCGCGTGTGCGACGAACGACCGAGCGCCGCTCAGTGAACACGGACGCGGGTGATTTGTTTGGTGCTTCTGCCAATCTCTGATAATCCATTCAACCCGCCAGCCCATTTGGGTTTGTTGCTGCATTCTTAAGTCTAAACCACGCTTTTCCGCCACCTTTTTGATCCAGTCAGTTGCCCATTTGCGAATGTCATCGAAATCACCTGACTGACAGGCGACGCGGAGACGCTCTGCCAGCTTTTCGTACTGGTCCACTTTGAGGCGTGGGAGCAGCGGTAATGCGTCAGACATAGTTCGCGCTCAAGCAGATACTGGGAACGCGGACGTCTCGTCCACAATGAGCGAAGCGAACAGGGCCTGCGCGACTGCGTCGCGGTTGCGGACGGGACGTCCGCGCTCCCAGTGTTTGCTCGCCAGGTTTCGTTCAAATCGTAGGCTTAGTTTACGAACATCACAACGATCAATACACGAATGGCCGTTTTCCTGACGCGAACGGTCGTTGAAACGAACTCAGCAAACATTAGTGTTGCGTGCGATCGTTGTCGGGCAGTACTGTGACGCGCGTGCCGACTTCAAGCCGACTTAGACCATGGATGATCGTTTCCGCAGCGTGGATCATTCCGGCTGCTTTTGCCGTTATTAATCGCGTCGCGCAGGTCACGCTGAATGGCTGGGATCCGGTAACCGCACGAGAACTAATCTGGGAAGCTGGTGATTGGCTGGTCTATGCCCTGCTCACGCCACTCGTTTTTGTAATCTCAAAACGATGGCCGCTTGCGAAGCCGCATCTAGTTCGACGGACGCTTTTTCATCTTGGCATGTCGCTGGTTTTCTGTATTGCGTGGGCCACGTGCGGCAAGCTTCTGGGATTGATTTTGAACCTTCTCTTAAATCGAAACATGATTCGAACGGCGATGGCTGGCGGAACAAAACAGTTCGCAGCAATGTTGGCCGTCGATTGGCTAAGTTGGGTTTTCATTACGTTACCTTTTGGCGTTGCGGTTTATTTGTGTGTTGTCGGGATCGAACACGCGAGTCGCTATTTCGTTGAGGCAAGGGAACAGGAGCTGCAGGTCGCACGTCTTTCGGAGCAGCTTGCCGGTGCACGCTTCGCGGCATTGCAAGCCCAGGTTAATCCACATTTTCTCTTTAACACACTCAACACGATCGCCGTTCTCGTACGCGACAACGAGCGGCAAGCGGCCGTAGCAATTGTCGAACAGTTGAGCGAGGTGTTACGTGCGTCGCTGAGTCGCCACCGCCAGAATGAGGTAACACTTGGTGAGGAGCTGGATCTCGTTCGACAATACGTGGCAATCGAACGCGCGCGCTTTTCTGATCGTCTACGACCCGAGTTCATTGTAGACGATGAGATGTTGAGTGCGTTGGTGCCGAGTTTCGCCGTGCAGACGCTGGTTGAGAACGCTATTAGGCACGGAATAGCGAAACAACCAGATGCTGGCCGGCTAACTGTAGAGGCACGCAAAGATGGTGACATGCTTGTGATCTCGGTGATCGATGACGGTCTCGGAATCGAGCCGGAGGAAATTAGACCGGGCCACGGGATCGAGAACACACGCGAGCGACTGCGCGCGTTGTATCCGGACAAAGCGACACTTGAAGTTAGAAAACGGATGGAAGGGGGAACGATTGCCGTTCTGAAGGTGCAGTATCATGAGATTGAGCAGGTACAGTCGTAAACTCAGAACAGGAGCGAAGCGACTGTTTGAGTGGCGTAGCGATCACTGCGGACGGCAGTCGCTTCGCTCCTGTTCTGAACCAAATTGAACCTTAGCATTTTGCCAAACTGGAAAGTTCTAATCGCCGATGATGAACCAGCCGCTCGTCGTGGTGTGCGTCAATTGCTCGCCGCGTTTCCAGAGTTTGTCGTCGCAGGTGAATGCCGCAACGGTGCAGAGGTGTTGGGGTCGCTCGATGTGTCTCGTCCAGACGTAATCTTTCTCGACATTCAAATGCCCGGCATCGATGGCTTTGAAGTGATTCGGCGCAGAACTCCGGAACACATGCCTGCCGTAGTATTTCTGACCGCCTTCGATCAGTTTGCAATTCGAGCGTTTGACGCGGAGGCGCTCGATTATTTAGTTAAGCCGGTAACTGAAGTGCGTTTTGCCGCAACCATCAAGCGGTTAAAAAAACGTTTGGCTTCGCCAGGTGCATCTCTGCCTGATGAAAGGATTGTCGTGCTGACATCGAGAGGCGCAACGGTCATTCACGCGAGCGAAATCGACTGGATTGAAGCGGCGGGCAATTACGTCCAGGTGTGGATCGGCAAACGAAGTTACTTTCACCGCGAGTCGCTGCAAACTCTGGAAGGGCGGGTGGGAAAGAACGGCTTCATTCGAGCCCATCGCCGCGCGCTAGTTCGCCTCGATGGGATACGTGAGTTACGACGAACACAAGCGGGAGCACTGGTGGCTGTGCTTTCGTGCGGCGCGAAGATTCCAATATCGCGTCGACGGAGTGCCACGTTCGCAGCAGCGTTGAGGAATTCGGGCCATAAGAAAACCTTCACACCATGAGGTCGGAGAATTAGCCGCAGATTCTCTCCTGTGTGATCGCCGTGCTAGTTTAGAAGAGTCATGATCAAACAAATAGTTTTCGGGGCTGTTGCTGTCGCTTTCTTATTCGGATACTCGATTGGTCAGTTGCGGCAGTCGACACCGCGAATCAATCCAGCCTCGTACATTCCGCCACCGAAGCCTGGCCCAACAATTACAGTTTCACTGAAGAATGTTTCAGTAACGGGAGCGAACGCTGCAGCTACGACCCGCGCGCTAATGAGCGTTCGAGAGAGTGCTGCCCAAAGTGACGACCTGGGGCTGTTAATTAACGAGGCGAATAAATTGTTAACTGCCACGGGTGGCGGCACGATCTCGATCGAAGGCGGTGGATCGATTAAAACTCAGATTCGACTCGACCACCACACGCGTTTCGACAGCAGCACTTACTCCTGCGACATTGTCGGAATTACCGACTTTGGTTGTTTTCTTGTCAATGACAACGTCTTAGTGGAAGGCACGTACCGACCCCCAGCTGCGCTGCTCGAGTATTTTCAAAAAGGCAACGGCCGCAATCATCGGGATCCGTTCCTACGGGCCGTTCAATCATTGTCTCCACAACAACTGGCTGGAAGAGGAACAACGATACTTGAGCCAACGTTTGCGAATGGAACTGTTCCGGCAGTAGCCGTGTTCCAGGCGAAAGGGGATGCTTGCTGTTCACACACGAGTAGATCGCAAAACATTGCGATTATCGGATTTCATATTCGTGGCCGACAGCAGGTGTACGACGGAGGAGTGCGATCCACAATCCAATTCGGCAATTGCGACCATTGCACCGCTCAGAATAACTATCTAGAAGATACAGCTTCGATCGGTATAAGTTTTGGCGGCTCGGCAATCGAGAAAAACTTTTTTGCTAACGATTGTCTCGCATACCACAACATCACCAGCGGTGTTGCCGCGGCGAATATTGCTGCCGTCAACGCGGAGAACATTTTCGTTTTCGAGAACTACGCATTCCGACTGGGTCATCATGAGCCGAGATTCGGAGGTGGCGTTTGTGGCTTCGATTTAGAAACTAACTCGCCGGCAGATCATTCAAAGAACATAAACGTCCTGAATAATCTCTATGATTACGAGGGGTCGCTTAACAGCGCCGGTTCGGCGGTGTGTTTACAAGACCCTTACTTTGGCGTTAATCATGGACTGGTAGTCGCTGAGAACAACATTGCGATTGGGGGACGCGAGGATGTGATTTATCGATTCATGACAAGCGGTTTCTTCCTCAACGGACTCAAAGGCTGTCAGATTCGAAATAATTACGTTTTTCGAACGGGACAGAGTGCGATACAGGCCTATGCCATTAAAGGTTGTGTAATTGAAGATAACGACTTCGAATCGACCGGAGGTGGCGGAAACCCGACTGTGTACACCACTAATACGTGGAATACGACGTTTAGACGAAACAACTACAGAGATCGCCCCGGCTTGAGGGTTAATACACAGGCCGGGTTCGTTGAGAAGTGTGGACGAGACAATATTTATCAAAACAACCTCGTGAATGGAGCGCAGGTGCCGGCGATTAGCCGCCTGCCGTGCGATTGATTCAGCCAAACAACTCTATTGAAATATTTCCTTCCGCTCTATTTCATCGCCTACATTTTCGTCGCATTCTTCTGGCGTTCGTATAAGGTGCGGCGGATGACGGGCATTAATCCCATAGTCTTCAAAGCATCCGATGATGCCCACGATTTTATCGGTCGCGTATTCAAACTAATGTTCGTCCTCGTGGTGCTCTTGATTCTAATTGCTTCATTCCTTCCGGCAGCCAATCGATTTGCTGGTCCAATCACATGGTTAGAACAGCCAACCGTGCAATTGTTGGGGATAGGGTTGTTACTCCTCTCGTTGATCTGGACAGCTATCGCCCAATACCAAATGGGTCAGTCTTGGCGTATCGGTATCGATCGAGAACATCGTGCACCGCTCGTGGAGAAAGGGTTGTTCAAGTTTTCGCGAAATCCGATATACGTGGGCCTGGTGGCTACGCTGCTTGGACTCTTCCTGGTAATTCCTAACGCGCTGACGCTTTTGGTGTTTGTGCTCGGCTTCGTAGTGATTTCGATCCAGGTGCGGCTGGAAGAGAGCTTTTTGTTGGAAGCTCACGGTGCTGCGTACACGGAATACCAACGTCGCGTCCGGCGGTGGCTCTGAAATAAAAACAAGTTAATAGCCACTCCTGTTGAAAGGGATCCTCAGCGGAAGTTCTCTGAGCCTCGCCACCGCCAGGTGTCCCCCAAATCCTCAGAAACAGGAGTTAAAAATGAAAGTAGCAATAGACCCCGGTCACGGAATGAGCAACCGGCAATTCGGTGTGTTCGACCCCGGCGCAACACATGTGGAAAATGGCACGCAACATCGAGAAGCAGACATCGCGTTGAAATATGGTCTGACATTAAAAGACGTGTTCAGAAGCCGGCAACACGACGTCTTTATGACGCGTGATGACAATCAGGACCACGCGCCTGTCGGCCAGCGCGCGGGGAATGCGAAAGCTGCCGGAGCGAAAGTGTTCATTTCGCTTCACCTCAACGATTTCGACGACGATTCAGCTAATGGCATCGAGGTTCTGTTTCGTGGTAACGACGATAAGCCGCTGGCGCAAAAGCTGCAGACGGCGTTGGTCGAGGTAACAGCCTTCAAGGATAGGCAAATCAAGCAGCGCACCGACCTGGCTGTTTTGAAGTTCGAGGGGGTTGCGGTTTTGATTGAACTTGGTTTTATTGCCAACGATCAGAACAGAGAAACCCTGCTCAATCCCCAGAAGCGTCAAGCGATCTGCGAGAGGATTGCTGACGTAGTCCTTCAAACGCTCGGGTAAAGTGTGCGCGTCGTTGGAGTGCGGATTTGGGAGGGCTTGGGTCAAACAGCGCCAAGCCTTCGCACTCCAACTCAACACTGCTGAAACAAGTCAACAAAGAAACCCCAACGAATGTCCGATACGCTTCGGCTTGTCGACGCTCCGAGACTCACGACTACAAGAACACTCAACGTTGAAGACGAATGTGCGATACGCTTCATTCAGCTTGTCGTCAACGTTTTGCACACTCAACACTACAAGAACAACTCAACGTTGAAAGCGCTCAACGAATGTCCGATACGCTTCAGCTTGTCGTCAACGTCCCCTAATCTCAACTCCCAAAATCAGCGAAACCCGCGGACCAGTTCTTTCCTGCAATCGTTCCATCTGTAATCTTCCCAATGATCCACTATTCCGGCATTTAACTGGGTTCTGCAAAACAGACCTTTTCGTTTTGTCGAATTTGCCAGCACGAATAACTCGGTCAAAACTCTCGTGCTCCCAAAACGATCCCGTACGGCCGAGACCCACCAGCTCTGGAGGAGAATCTCGTCCATTGGGAGTTGAGTGTGCGGAACGTTGACGACAAGCTGAAGCGTATCGGACATTCGTTGAGTGCTTTCAAAGTTGACCCATTTCATTGACGATGAATGGGGGGCGCGTTGACGACAAGCTGAAGCGTATCGGACATTCGTTAAGCGCTTTCGAAGATGACCTGTTAGATCGAGCAGGTGAGAACCGCAATATCACGTTAACAAATCGTTCAGCTGTGCGCCTGGCGAGACCTCGACAGGCTCCAGTCCCTTTCGAAAGATCCGTGCGCCGGTAGATCCTTTCAGAGTCATCTCGCCGTTCTCGATTCTTATCATCGCCCCTTCACGAAGTCCTGCGATCGGCGTTTCGTTGTCTTCAAGAAATTGAAGTAGACGCGTTTCGCGCGTCTCTCCCATGTGACGAGAATTGGGATCCGGATCCAGAAAGTGAGGGTTTATTTGAAAGGGAACTAAACCCAGCGCAGCAAAAGATGGGGGCTCCACAATCGGCATATCATTCGTTGTCTTAATCGTAGGTGCAGCAACGTTCGATCCCGCACTCGATCCGATGTAGGGAATTCCGTCTTCGACGCGCCGTCGAATCGGCGCCAACAGATCAAAATCGTAGAGTGCTTTCAACAGCCGGAAAGTATTCCCACCGCCAATAAAGATTGCTTCCGTTTCATTCACGGCCTTAACCGGATCTGACGACGTATGAATCGAGCTCAACTCACAACCCATACGCTGAAATCGTCCCGACACAGTTGCCGCATAATCATCACGATCGTGTAAGGCGTATGGAACGAACAAGACTCTCTTTAGGTCCCCGAGAAAATCCTCGATCTCCGCGGCTGCATGATCGAGATACCCGCTGCCAAAGAGCGTTGAGTTACTAATCAGCAGAATTCTTTTAGTTGTTTCGGGGTGCGCCATTCCTTCACTAATTGAAGATTGTCGATTGAAGATTGCAGATTAATCACGATCAACCAACCATCCATTGATCGATCGTCAATCATCAATCTTCAATCAACAATCTACAATGGATGCAGCGGCGCGTATTCTAAAACAGGACGGACAAGACGGCGAGCGAACACTTAGGTGTATTTCGGATTTCGGAATGCGGATTTCGGATTTATGAGCCGCAGATCTTCGCCGATGAACACAGATCAAAAAGGAGAGAATGAATTAATGTCCTGGTTTTTTAGAATGGTTTGATCTGTGTCTATCTGCGAAGATCTGCGGCTCATAAATCCGAAATCCGCATTCCGAAATCGATCGGTGGTGGGTTTGGTGTGAACAGACTAGGCGCACGACTTGAGTGCGGTAACAGCTCGGCGCCGAGCACGTACGACTACCGGAAAGAATTCAACGCCGTAGGTAATGTCGAAAACAGAATCCAGACGGGTGATCTCAAATATTCTTCTGAGCGGTTGGCTTACATTCATAAGTTCGAAGCGCGTTCCTCTGGCGTGCGTGCGCTGACGCAACTCCAGCAACACTCCCAACCCATGTGCATCGACTATGTTCACTTTCGCCAGATCAAGTACGACTCTCCTGGTGTCCGGAAGGGACTGAAAGGCGGCTCGCAAAACGTCCGTTTCGCCCGTAACAATCTGGCCTTCTGCACACAGAACACTGAAGGTTTCCAGATTTTTGATGTTTATCTGCAACATAACTGCTCTCCCAGTGAAACCTTGATTTATCAGGTCAGCGCGACAAGCGCATCATCTACTTAACGGTCGGCTTTGCCTATTTGTTAACGCGTCAGCCGCGTTATTTGTTCCTTGTAGAGAGAACACCGCCGACCCCGGGTTTTCGAACATCTTTTTTTTGGGATTAATTCAACAGGCCGCGGCGCTGCGGTTTTTCTGACTCTGTAAGCTAATGCCGCTTTCGGGGGTATTGGATATTGGCAACCAGACCAACAACACCGCGGCAAAGGACGTAGAGCCGCGCAGGCAGTCGAGTGTTCGGCGCCGTTCTACAAAATCTCGGTTCGAACATTACCGCACGACTGATCCGATATTCGCTATCGTTGCACCTTTCGTCATCGAGGGCACGGCGCACACGTACAACACGATACCGGCTATCGGCGCGCGCGCTTCGAATATGACGTTACCGACGTAGTCGGTCACATATCCGACTTTCATTCCCTGCTCAACGTAAGTTCCGCGCTTCACCAGCGGGTAGAAAATCCCTGTTTGTTCGCTCGCAAGCGTGCCAATCTTGTCGATCCAAATTGGATGTTCCACAGGCGACGTTGTGCCGGGCAGCATCTTCAGATACCGCATTACGTTTAGAGAGCCGTTGATCAAAGCATTCACGTCGTCTGTTTCGACAGTGCCCGCGTGTCCTGCTTCGACTGTTATAGACGGTCGGCCGCGCGTTGTTGCAGTGTTCTCCAGATAACGCGAGGCTTGCGGATCCTTTGGCCGGTCAGTGGAAATGATTATGTGATCGAGTCCGAACGCGAGAACCATCTCGCGGGATATCTGATCCTGTTTATCGTTTCCGGTTTTGGTCCAATAGCTATAGGGCCTGAGGCTTTCGTCCGTGTCGCCGCCATGAAAATCGATCAGGTGATCGCTTTGCTCAACCACTTGTTTCGTAATTAGAAATGACGCGCGCTCGGTTTGAGTTCCGTCCATCTTACCGGGATAAAAACGGTTCATGCTCTTT
>DATJKB010000128.1:0-4613 GCA_035491875.1 Pyrinomonadaceae bacterium
CGATTCGGCGGCGGGAACGCCTGGTCCAGTTCCTGAATATCCTCGTCAGTCAATTGAATTTCGAGCGCCGCACGGTTCTCGCGAAGATGGTCTGGCCGCAAGGCTTTTGGAATCGACACCACCTCCGGTTCGCGAAGCAACCACGCTAAAGCTACTTGTGCCGTCGTAGCTTCGTGTCGCGCAGCAATTGTTTTGACAACAGCGTTGCCAAACATTTGCTTCTGCTCTGCGCGATTATTGCCAACGGGCGAATAGGCCATGGTCGGAATCCCTCGATCCTGGCTCCATTGAAGCAGATCCCACTCAATGCCGCGGTGCATTAAGTTGTAGAGCACCTGATTCGTGGCAATCTCATTACCTCCCGGCAGAGCCATTGCTTCTTCCATGTCAGCCACGTCGAAATTGCTAACCCCATAATCTCGGATGCGTCCCGCTTCTTTGAGCTGGTGGAAGGCGTCGAGCGTTTCCGCGAGCGGTACATCACCACGCCAGTGAAGAAGGTAGACATCGATGTAATCAGTCTTGAGTCGTCGCAAACTTCTTTCACATGCCTCAATTGCTCCACGTCGTGTCGCGTTATGCGGATATACCTTGCTAACTATAAAAACCTCCGACCGCCGACCAAGAATTGCGTCACCGACGACTTCTTCAGCTCCACCTTCGCCGTACATCTCCGCCGTGTCGATCAGATTCATTCCGAGATCTAAACCTAAACGAAGTGCCGCTATCTCCTCCCGGCGTTGTGAGGGATCTTCACCCATTCTCCACGTCCCTTGACCGAGAACAGGCATGAAGCGACCCGACGGCAAGATCGTTGTTCTGACTTTTGAAGCGTTGTTAAGCTGTTTTGTCATTTGCGTAAACTGTAAAGACTTGCTTCCCCACTCGTCCAGTCGCTTGAGTGTCGACTCATTTTTGCTGATCACAACTAACAGACTTATCGTATTATGGCCCTCCTATCGTTACGGTGTTCTGACACACATATCGCATCGGCTACGTCTAAACTCCAGAGGACTGACAACGTGACACCACTAGAAGGGTGGAACAATTTCTACGTAATCGTAGGCTCGTCTGCGGGCGCATTGATCGGATTACAGTTCGTCGTCCTAACACTCATCGCGAATACGCCTCCTCACCCAGGTGTCGCGCAAGCAGGCGACGCTTTCGCGACGCCAAGTATCGTCCATTTTGGTGTTGTTCTGTTGTTGTCAGCAATCCTGAGCGCTCCGTGGCAGAGTATCGGCAGCGTCTCATTTCTTTGGGGATTGCTTGGTATCGGTGGACTGGTATACGCAGGCATTGTTATGCGGCGCTTGCGACGGCAGACTGCGTATCGACCAGTATTCGAGGACTGGCTGTTTCACTGTTTGCTCCCAGTCGTATCATATGCAATGTTTGCGGTCGCTGCTTTCATCGCAGGATGGCATGCCCGCCGTGCACTCTTCGTTGTCGCGGCAGCTGTGTTGTTGTTGCTTTTTATTGGTATTCACAACGCCTGGGATGGTGTTACCTACCACGTCTTTATCAGGCTGCATGGAGAGGCGAACCACGAGGTGAGTAACAGCGAGCATGAAGATCCATAACGTTCTTCTTCAATCAAGTTCGTGCGACGGGTGTTTAACCTCTGTATATTTTTCGAAAATAAATTATTTGAATTTACTCGCGTGCTGTCTTATCCTCTCGCGCAATTAAAAGTCGCGGCACTGAAACTTCCACCACTATGTCTCTTGGCACCGAGTGGGTCATCGATGCGAGCGGTTGCAAACCTGAAAGACTCGCCGATATCGAGCAACTAAAGTTAGTTTTCGATCGCATCATTCGCGATCTTGAACTGCATGTGCTCGGCGAAATCTCGTGGCATCAATTCCCTTCTCCGGGAGGCATAACCGGACTCGCCCTACTGTCAGAATCACATCTTACATGCCACACCTATCCTGAATTTGGCGCTGCCTCGTTCAATCTCTATTGTTGTCGAAACCGATCCGCCTGGCCCTGGGAGAGAATGTTGCAAGAGTTTCTAGGTGCGACTAAGGTAGAGGTACGCGTCTTTGAACGGTTGATTCAATCAAATCAAACCGCGCTGGAGGAAGTCAGCCAGTGCGCAAGCTAGCCTTGTCAGCAACGAGGAGTTTCTCACGATGAGCGTGCTCCTCGGGAAATGTCCTGCCTGCGGGGCTCCGGTTGAGTTCAAGAGTGGCCAATCGATCGTAGTCATTTGCAGCTTCTGTCGATCAGCGGTAGCGCGAACCGATCGAGACTTAAAGGATCTGGGAAAAGTAGCTGAACTTGTAGAGACTGGTTCGCCTCTCGATATCGGTGTTCGGGGCTCATTCCGCGACGTCCCATTTGAACTAACGGGCCGCGCTCAACTTGGCCATGAGATGGGTGGCCAATGGGACGAATGGTATGCAACCTTCTCGAACGGCTGGCTTGGCTGGCTCGCCGAAGCACAAGGTCGATTCTACCTGACATTTCAACATCAGATCCCCGAGAACGTCTCACTACCTTCTTTTGATCAGTTGCAGCTCGGCCAAACTATTTCTGGACTTCCCTCACCGACCCCACTGATGGTTGCGGAGACTGGACGAGCGACAGCCCTCGGCGCCAAAGGTGAGATTCCGTACCTGCTAACTCCGGGCGAGACTTATTACTACGCAGACCTTTCCGGTCCGAACGGATCCTTCGGAACACTCGATTACAACGAAACTCCTCCACTGGTTTTCCTGGGTCACCAAGTCACGCTCGCCGAGATAGGAATCACCTCGACGCGCGCGCCTGAGCGCGAGCAAAGAGAAGTTGCCGCCGCGCATTTGGGTTGTCCACACTGTGGCGGGCCTTTGGAACTACGAGCGCCGGACAAGACTGAGAGGGTGACTTGTCCGAATTGCAATTCGCTGCTCGACGTTAATCAGGGCCAACTGAAGTTTCTGAAAGCTCTTGAAAAGCCAAGTTTCAATCCGGTCATTCCAATCGGCTCCACAGGACAGGTGCCTGAAGGAAAGATGACAGTGATTGGAGCGATGACTCGCAGCGTCACGATCGAAGGTACCAAATACTTCTGGGGCGAGTATCTTCTATACAATCCGCAAATCGGATTTCGCTGGTTGGTCCATAGTGATGATCACTGGAACTATGTTTACGCAATACCACCCGGTGAAGTTACTGAACTTACAAAGTCCGCGAATTTCCGTGGCAAGAACTATCGAGTCTTTCAAGATGCGCCGGCGGTGGTCGAGTCGGTGTTGGGCGAGTTCTACTGGAAGGTAGAAGCTGGTGAACAGGTGGCCGCTAGGGATTACGTCTCGCCGCCTTACGCCTTGTCCAAGGAAGTGACGACCATTTATGTGGCCGATGCTGATAAGAAAAAGAAGCGCGCCACCGGCGAGATCAATTGGTCAATGGGCACATATGTAACTCCCGCAGAGATTGAAAAGTGGTTCGGCGTCTCTAATCTCACCCGTCCTTCAAATATCTCACCCAACCAACCGTATCGTTACAAGTGGATTTACAAATACTGGGGCATTCTGATTCTCGCGGCCGTACTCATTGGTTTCGGAACTCTTGTCACTGCTGGTTCCACCAAAGAAGTCTTTTCGCAAACCGTTAACTTTCAGCCATTATCCAATGCCGACGCAACGCAGGTGTTTTTCAGTGAGCCGTTCGAACTCGCCGGCCGCCGCAATATTCGGATCATCGGGCAATCGCAAGTTCAGAACAGCTGGGTCTATCTCGAGGGCGATTTGATCAACGAAGAGACGGGTGTGGTCCAATCCTTTCCAATCGACATCTCTTACTACCAGGGGGTTGAGGATGGAGAGGCATGGACCGAAGGCTCGCAGAAGGATTCAACTGACACGTCTTCAATGCCTGGTGGGAAATATGTTCTGCGCCTTGAAGGTCAATGGGAAAAATGGCAGGAACCAGCCACCATTTCAGTTCAGGTTGAGCAAAACGTAACCAATGGTTTCAACTTCATCCTGGTCCTCATCGTCTTGTCGATCGTGCCGATAATTATGGGCATCTATCACATTAGTTTTGAACGCCGGCGCTGGGCCGAGAGCATGTTTAGTGGTGGCTCAAACGACGCTGATGATGATGATGATGAGTAACACAGTTAGGAGGGTTCTGTGCTTAAGACACTTTACATAATCTTCGGTACCGGCGTTATTGCGTTGTACACCATCGCCTCAATCTTAGGTTGGGAGCTTGGGGGTGGCACACGACGCCAGTTACCACCTGATGCACGACAGAACGGCTACAGATCGTTCCACTTCTGGCATTACGGCTTACACGGAGGAAAATGATGCTGAACGATGCAACTATTCAAGCTTTGCAACCGCTGTATGCGTTGGCGATCCCTATCGAAGGGCTGGCGCCGGTGCTCATCACAACTCTCGTGTTTGTTCTTTTGGGACTGGCGGTGTTCGCCCTTGCGTTTGTGATCATCGTCAAAGCTTCACCCTTCTCTGTGCGAAAGGAACTAGCTGACGATCAAAACGTCGCGCTGGCGATCGTGATTGGATCGGTGATCATCGGCAGCGCGATCATAGTCGCCGCAGCCATCCACGGATAGCCGGCGAGTCCACAACCAGAACAGCGATTTCGGATTTCGG
>DATJKB010000129.1:0-3762 GCA_035491875.1 Pyrinomonadaceae bacterium
CAGAGCTAGTGTTACGCCGAGTTGGTGCTTGAGGATTTCAGGAGTAAAAGGGTTTTCGATCAGGTGAGCCGTAGCATCTGCCGCTGACAAAGTAATCGTAATGATGAAATCGGTGGCCACGAACCCCAACAGAGCGAGAACAAAAAGCTTGCCTTTCCAGCGCGATAGCTGGTTTTCCAACATCGAGATCGAACCCTCGCCGTGAGGACTCTTGGCTGCGACCCGGTTATAAATTGGAAGAGCGCCGAAGAGCGTCAGGACGATGAGAATTAATGTCGCTATTGGAGAAAGGGCTTGAGCAGCAAGAAATGCGATGCCTGGCTGGTAACCTAACGTCGAAAAGTAGTCGACGCCTGTCAAACACATAACCTGCCACCAGGGATGCTGTTTGTGAGTGGTTACTTGAACGGTGTCTTTACTTTGGACACCACGAAACAGCCAAAGCCTGAAGCGACGTCCAGTTGCCTTCTTTGCTAGCCGACTTAGCATTCGTTTTCGTTTCCCCGCAGACCTTCGGTTACGCGACCCCTGACGTTAGACAACCGTCCACAAAACGAAAAGACGCGAGGCATGTGCCCCGCGTCTTTTGATCGCGGTTGCTGCCCTTCCGTTAGCCTACGAGGTTAGCTGTCGGACTCGAACTGGAAGTGTTCGTCATACGAACATCGAATGATGTTGGTACGATTAGCCCCGGCCTCATTTCTTGAGACGTTGGTTCCCCCGCGCTGCGTGCGTTTAGACCACAAGCAGCTTCGCCAGACATTAAGTTATCAATGATGGTGATGTTACTCGCGTCGACCTTGTGAAGCAACCACGAAGATCCTGACGAAATTTCTATCCACCTACGTGCACGATGGGTCGTTGATCAGGATCCTTCTCGGCCTGACGTAACACTTCATGCGTTACAGGCGCTGTGTCGCCCTCTCCGAATGCGATGTACTTCAATAAGTATGAAAGCGGATTGCCTTCGCTCCAACCAAAATAAACGTGCGGTAGCTTACCCGTCTCGTCACGCAGGAAAAGAAGAAAAGCTGCAATTGCGTTTGGCACCGCGGCTGATTCAGTTCGTAGCACTTGAAAGCCGTCGACATTCTCACCGGTAATCTTCAGCACCCCAGAGAACTCTGACGCATCTCCAGCCTTAACTTCAAAAAAGATTATCGGCTCACCGGTCGGGATGTGATTGTCCGTGCGCTTTTCATTTTCCTTGGCTTTGTATTCCAGTGCGTCGCCACGATCACACCGGTTGGTAATGATTCGGACCGTACCCTTTGCCGCCTTCCGAATAAACTCGCGGGCGGTATCGTCAAGCTCAATTCGTTCGACTCGTAACTCAGTCGATCGCCAAACACGAGATGAAAGCGAGCTAACGACGATCGCTCCAATGAAGATTAGCGAGATCTTGATCCCTTCCGGCTGTTCGAAGATGTTCGTAATAAGCGTGTATACAAAAACGACTGAGACAATCATGAAGACCCACTGCACACGCTCTTTACGCCGCCGCGCAGACAGCGTGACTGCAATAGCAGCAGAAGTCATGAGGGCCAAAACCCCTGTTGCATACGCTCCAGCCTGTGCATCGACGTCAGCCTTAAAGAGGATCGTCACGATAAAACAGATGACGGTGAATACCACAACCAGTGGCCTGGTTGCGCGAGCCCACTCTGGAGCCATGCCGTATCGCGGTAGATAACGAGGCACGATATTCAGCAGGCCCGCCAACGCGGAAGCTCCAGCGAACCACAGGATCGATATGGTGCTCAGGTCATAGATGGTTCCGAACACGTCGCCGAGATAAAAATGCGCGAGATAAGCCAACGCACGACCATTAGCTGCCCCCGCTTCTACAAGGTCAGTTTCAGCACGAAAGGCTTCGGCAGGTATTAAGAGTGTGGTGACAAGACTGCTCGCGAGGAGCATGAAACTCATTATCAATGCGGCCGCAAATAGCAGTTTCTTTGTGTTTTTGATGCGTCCATGAAGTTCCGGACTTTGCCACGGAGTTCGGCCATGAGTCGTGTGTAATCCGGATTGAGGAAGCGAACCCCCACCGTTGCTTTGGACCAACGGCATCACCACTACCCCGGTCTCAAACCCTGACAATCCAAGCGCTAACTTCGGAAAAACGATTAGCGCTGTGCCCAGCATGGCAAGTGGGTTCTTGTATTGCTGGAAAAGAAGATTCTGCCAATTCCACACGACAGCAGGGCTGGTGGCAATCTCGTAGAATCCGACACCAACAACTACAAGATTCAGTGCAAGGTAGACTAAGACGATAACTACAGCTATCCCGATTGCTTCCTTGAATCCTCTGAGGAAGATAGCGCCTAAAGCCGCGAGGAGTGCAATCGTGACAACGATACGGTGATGTAAGAACTGAAGATGGTCCATCACGAACGGATTCTCGATAATGTGAGCCGTAGCATCGGCTGCAGAGAGAGTGATCGTGATGATGAAACTAGTTGTCGCGAAGCCTAGCAGCGCCAGGACAAACAGCTTTCCCTTCCAGCGCGAGAGCAGGTTCTCCAACATCGAAATGGAGCCGTCGCCGTGGGGACTTTCTTCAGCTACGCGCCGGTACATGGGTAGCGCACCAAAGAGCGTAAGTACTATCAGGACCAGCGTAGCAACCGGTGAGAGTATGGTCGCTGCAAGAAAAGCGATACCGGGCTGATAACCGAGCGTCGAAAAATAATCGACGCCGGTTAGGCACATCACCTTCCACCACGGATGCTGCTTGTGAGCAGAAGACTGTTCCCGCGCTGAACTTGTTTGTCGTCCGCCCCGGTAAAGCCAGAGCTTAAACTTTCGCCGTGATCGCTGGAAGAACCCCATGTCATGCGCCACTACCCTGGCGCAAATCTCCTCGGCTTCTACTCGTTTTATGGTTGTGGATTTTACGCAGTTGGGACTCTACGTCAACAGGCAGTTGTAAAAATGAAATCTTTTGGGCAAAAAAAAAGCGGGCGGGGACCTCCCACAGCCCCCACCCTAAGGCCACGTGTCCTCACCCCACGCGACCACTTCGTTCACCGGGGAGGTGAACGCAGCCGGATTATGCAATAGTCCGTCTAAACTTTCAACCTATCGGATTTATTGCATAGGAAAAAAACCGCGATCTTTTTTATGGCGTGTATAAGCCTTATAAATTGGGCCAATAAGGCAGTTGGACCACGTCTAAATTGAGTATTTGAGTGCGCGCTGCAAGGCTTATGAATCCCTCTTTCCGGGAGATTCTTGCGCGGGTGTGGCATCAGTGTGGGCCAAGTCCGCAAACGCGACTACCAATAAGAGAGCAGCCACTCCCAACGTAGCCAATATGTACAGTATGGCCGTCTTCTCAAACGCGATCAGTAGAACAATTACCACCAATAGTGCCAACGACCAACCGAAAGTTATTAATCGCCTTCTGCGTCGATCAGCCGCTACGTTTCTCTTTGTATTCATGAATAAGTGCAACTCCATTCAAAACAATACCGCTCAGAGCCGAACTACGAAAACCGACCGTGTTCGAATGAGCGGTATTGAGGATATTTAATAGATGATCCGATTGGGTATACCCGTCGTCAATGTACTCGTCAATCCCCCGGTCAAAGCTCCCAGTAATGTGGGAACGATCCGACTACTGCTGAACGGGCTCGCTTCCGGTACGTCTATCACATCATAGGGTTGCAGAAAGATATCTGGCTGCAGATTCTTTCTGATTGCTGTGTAATCAACCTTGATTTCCTTCCGCTCGGATGTGCCAGGTACCAGGCGCAT
>DATJKB010000130.1:0-17580 GCA_035491875.1 Pyrinomonadaceae bacterium
CGTTCGATCAGGTCGCAAACAATCTAAAAGGAATCAACGCGCAGTACGGAAGAAATTCGATTGCTGCCTACCTCGGTAATCCCAACGTGCACAACTATGGAGCGATGCTTTTTGCGCCTCGCTTTCTCCGCAGCTTACACACACGCAACAAATTCTCGGCGACTTCCGTCGACCAACTGGCCCATCATCTCGCAGCGTACCTGATGTTTGGTCATCAATTGCTTTTGCCGATACCGGACATCGACCGTACGGATCTATTTCTGATCCTCGGTGCTAATCCAGCAGTCTCAAACGGAAGCTTGATGACGGCTCCGGGAATGAGCAGACGATTGCAGGCGCTGCGACAGCGTGGTGGCAAGGTTATCTTGATCGATCCGCGTCACAACGAGACAGCTAAGCATGCCGATCGTCATCTCTTTATTCGTCCAGGTACCGATGTGTTCTTTCTGTTGGCGTTGCTCCAGGTCGTGTTTGAGGAACGACTAACTGACCTGGGTCATTTGGATTCATTCACAACAGATGTTGACGTGGTCGCGAGAGTCGTAGCGGAGTTTTCACCAGAGCGAGTCGCGTTAGTTACAGGAATCGACGCGCACGAAATCCGTGGTCTTGCGAGAGAGTTCGCCGCTGCGAAATCAGCCGTGTGTTACGGAAGAATTGGTGTAAGCACGCAAGAGTTCGGTGGAGTTTGTCAGTGGTTAATTACTGTCTTGAACATTGTCACGGGCAATCTTGATCGGCCGGGCGGTGCGATGTTTACCCTGCCGGCATTTGATCCAATCACGGCGCCGCGGTCGTTAACCTCCCCAGGTAGTTATGGACGCTGGAAGAGTCGCGTGCGGAAGCTGCCAGAGTTTGGTGGTGAATTACCGGTTGCAGCTCTCACGGAAGAGATTCTCACCGAAGGCGAAGGACAAGTGAAGGCGCTGGTAACTCTAGCGGGCAATCCAGTCTTATCAACCCCGAACGGTCGTGAATTAGATCGTGCGCTCGAGAGCCTGGAGTTCATGGTTTCGATCGATCCGTACATCAACGAAACCACGAGACACGCACACATCATCTTACCACCAACGTCACCGCTTGAACGCGGACACTACGATATTGCTTTTCATCTGCTCGCAGTTCAGAACATAGCGAAGTTTTCACCTCCGCTATTTGATCGAGATGCAGATACTCGACACGACTGGGAGATCCTGCTGCAGTTGGAAACGCGTTTGAAACACGACGGTGTACGCGGCAAAATCACGCGGAAGTTGACCGGGCGGTTCTTTCATCCTGAACGAATCCTGGATTTAGGTTTACGCTTTGGACCATACGGCGCGAGATTGAATCCGTTTTCAAAAGGCTTGACGTTGCGGAAAGTGAAAAGAGCGGTTCATGGAATTGATCTTGGTCCTATGACCCCATGCTTGCCGAAACGGTTATGCACGCCCGATCAACGAATCAACCTCGCGCCGGAAGTCCTGGTAAAAGATTTGGAACGAGTCAGGAACCGATTTTCTGAAATTACTTCGAACGTCGAGTCCAATGGACATCTTCTACTTATCGGCCGTCGTCAACTTCGAAGCAACAACTCCTGGATGCACAATAGTGAGCGTTTGGTGAAAGGCAATCCAGCAAAACCTCTCTGCACAATCCTCATGCATCCAATCGATGCGGCTGATCGCGATTTGAGAGAAGGTCAGCGAGTCGTTGTGACCTCACGTGTCGGGTCGATTGTTCTTCCGGTCGAACTCACGGATGAAATCATGCGTGGTGTCGTCAGCATCCCACACGGTTGGGGGCACGACAGAGAAGGTAATCGACTGACGGTGGCCCAACAACATTCCGGCGCCAGCATCAATGACTTAACAGACGAATTGGCTATCGACGAACTTTGCGGAACGGCGGCGTTCAATGGAACGAAAGTGACGGTCCACGCTGCGGCGCATCACTGATGCGACAGAACCAGCTCGTAACATCAACACTACTCAGCTCGCAATGCTGTCATCGGATCAATCGACGCCGCTCGGCGCGCTGGAAGGAAGCTGGCGACCAACGCAGAAACTCCCAATACAGCAGCCACACAAACGAGTGTTGTGATATCCCATGGAGGTGTGCCGAAAAGTAGTTTCCGCATCAATGAGGCGGCAACGATTGCACATCCGATTCCGATCACAATCCCTGCAAGAGCGAGCATTCCAGCCTCCTTTAAGATGAATCGGTAAACAGTAGCGCGTTGTGCTCCAAGTGCGATGCGAACACCAATCTCCCGAGTCCGTTGACTTACAGAGTAGGCTATTACTCCGTAGAGCCCGACAACTCCGAGCAGTAACGCCACCGTTGCAAACGTTCCGACAAGCCAGGTCGCGGAGCGGCGCAGGTAAACTGTTGGAGTGTTATTCACTCGCTGTCTCATCGTTATCTGATCCGATGTATTGATCCTTGAATCGATCTGCTGTATCGCTTTGCTCACTGCTGGCATGAACGAGTGCTCGGCGGGGGAGGTCCGAACCACAACTGAAAAAGCGCTATCGGGCTGTTGATTGAAGGGAAAATAGTAGGCCGGCCAAATATCCGAATCCAGTGTTCCCTCTCTGATGTTCTCGACAATGCCGATGATTTCCTTGATGGATTTAGAATTCAGATCGGTGTCGCCGAAACGTTGGCCAATTGGATCCTCGCCAGGAAAGTATTTCTCTGCCAAAGTCTGGTTAATGACCACTACTTTCGGCTTGTTGGTATCCTCTGAGTCCGTAAATGTTCGTCCGCGCAAGAGTTTTGCTTGCAGCGTTGCAAAATAATCTGGACTCACTGCCCTCTTATTTACTTCGTTGTGCTCACCGTTGTAAGGGCGACCGACAAATCGAATCCAGTCTGTGTTGGCATTGAAGGTCAATGGCAGATGATCGACTAATGCGACCGCCGTGACGCCGGGCACGTTCTTGACCTCATCCACCACTCTCCGTCCGAGGACCAAAGCTTGTTCCTCTTTGGAGTAATCCGACCGGGGAGATGTAACTCTCATGGTGATTAGATTGTTTGTTTCAAATCCTGTCTCTACTTGCAGCAAACGATAAAAACTTTTGCTGAGAAGTCCCGATCCAACCAACAACACCATTGCCGTTGTTAGTTCCAGAATGACAAGTTTGGAACCGATTCGTCGCCACACCTTACCCGCCGTACCACGAGCACCTTCTGCCATACCTTCTCTCATGTCTAGTGTCCATAGGCGAAAACACGGAGTAAGCGAAAATAGTGCGGCTGCAAAGCCAGACACCGCGAGCACAAACGCGATGACACGCCTATTCCATCCAACATCGCTGAGGTATGGCATGGCTGAGATCATGCCGGCAGGGATTAGTCTGAGCAGGATCTGCATGGCCCAGTGCGAACCAGCGAGAGCTACAAGAGTTCCCACGACAACGATCACCAGTCCCTCGATCACAAACTGACGAACCAAACGCAGCTTCGTTGCGCCGAGGGCACGCCGCAGCGCCAACTCGCGTCGACGTGTTTCCGACCGCACCAGCAAAAGACTTGCGACGTTGATGCACGCGATCGAAAGCAATAACGAGACACCGCCGAGCAGGAGCAGCAGAATCGGCTTTGCGCCTCCAACAATCACTTCAGTCAACGGCGCAACAGTTGCGCCTTGATTCTTATTTGAGTCGGGGTATTGAGCCTCGAGGTCTTTAGCGACGCGTTTCAGATCCGCCAGCGCCCCTTCGACCGACACGTCAGCCTTCAGACGTGCAATTCCGCGTAGATAATGGCAACTGCGCTTCTGATCGCAGTTCCCAGCAGGGTGGAGAGTGGTCCAAAACTCTGCATTTCCGACAGGTGCGAAATGAAAGTTCTGAGGAAGCACGCCGACGATAGTGTAGGGAATTTCGTTCAAGGTTATTGGCTGTCCGATGATGTCTTGTTCGCCACCGAAACGCTTTTGCCATGAGCCATAGCTTAGGATAACGGTGCGAGGTGCTTCAGGCAGATCTTCGCCAGTGTAAAAATCGCGACCGACAAAGGGTGCTACACCAAGCGTACGAAAAAAGCCGTCGCTCACACGGCCGCCGCTAACCGATTCCATTCCTGCGGAAGAGCTCAGTACATAACCGCGTGGGTTATAAACCTCGAGCGAGTCAAAAACTGTGTTGAGCTTCTTCCAGTCGAGATAGTCAAAATATGAGATCGCTGCTTGAGGAATCTCTGGAGTTGTTTCCGTCACAAAGAGAAGCCGCGAAGGATTCTGATAGGGAAGAGGTTTGATTAACGCAGCATCGACGAAAGCAAAGATCGCTACGCTCGCGCCGATACCAAGAGCAACCATCGCCGTAGCGGTAACAGTGAAGGCGGGGTTCTTTCGGAGCTGCCTGAGAGTGAAGCGCAGATCCTGCACGATGCTCTCGAGGAAGGGAACTGTACTGCGATCCCGGTAGGCTTCTTTTGCTTGATCGAGTCCGCCTAACTTCATTACCGCGACCCGACGGGCTTCTTGCGGCGACATGCCGGCGCGAACGTTGTCGTCGATATGCATTTGCAGATGACTCTCGAGCTCTTCTGCAAAATCGCGGTCACTCGCCGTCTTGGTAAACAACCCCTTTAGTCGCATAATCCAGGCGCGAACTTTTCTCATGACTGATCCTCCGCTGGCGAAAAGAACCGGGCGACAATCGCTGTGGTTTGATTCCACTCTTTTTCTTCTAGTGCTAGTTGTTTGCGACCTGCGCGTGTGAGCTTGTAGTACTTAGCCTTGCGGTTGTTGTCAGAGACACCCCACTCAGAGGCGATCCAACCTTCCTGTTCTAGCTTGAGCAGAGAAGGATAGAGTGTTCCGTAATTCAGTGAGAGCCGGTCTCCACTTGTCTGCTCGATGCGACGCGCAATTCCGTATCCGTGAAGCGGCCCGAGAGTGTCGAGCGTTTTCAGGATCATCAGCGCAAGGGTTCCTTGCCAGATTTCAGTTTTTGACATCTGAGCACTCTCCTATGGCGTGGCCATAGGAGAATACACCAGCTCATATGGGGAAACAAGAGGAATGATTGATGCCGTGCGCTACTCGGGATTTACGGATCAGATGTCTATAAACATAGACGATTGGGAATCCTCAATGATGTGAACGACCGGGCTGATTGGCGTAGTTACGAATAAGCGTGACTGAAAATTCCGCATCATTGCCGCAGTGTCTTAAAGAATCCGACTAGAGCGTTGCGCACCTCGCCCGGACATTCAAGATACGAAAAGTGACCGCAACCCTTCATCGTCAGCAACTGCGCATTCGGAATCGCGTCTGAGATGTGCGCCGCGACCTCAATTGGAAAGAAGTCGTGATCGCCGGCGATAACGAGTGTCGGAACACGCAGGCTACGTATCTTAGGTGTTAAGTCGTAACCGGGAACCTGCCAGGTGTCGAGCATCAACCGATCCTCGACGGCGCGTGCCTTAACGATCCCCGCGCTTCCCTGGCTTCTAAATGCTGCACTCATCGTCGCCATTAGTCTCTCGTAATCCTCCGCGCGCGCTAGTGAAGGTTTGAAATGAATGCGATAGCGCGCGGCAACCGCATCGGGATCTCCTTTTTGATAAGCAGCGCTTGCGACGATCGTCCGCTGCCGATCCATATCAGCACCGAGTTTCTCGACATAGATCTTACGAAATGCTGCGAGGTCGACCGCCGACACGGGCGCGGGATTCATCAGGATCAGGTGAGACACGCGTGCCGGATGGCGCAGAGCGTACTCAAGCGCCAGCACCGCGCCCCATGAGTGTCCGAGCAACGCTACGGAGTTCAATCCAAAATGCTGTCTAACGCGATCGAGATCATCCAAGTCAGACAAGAGCGTGACGTCGTCCGGCTTGACGTTCTCCGCAGACCTACCGCGTCCTCGTTGATCGTAGTAGATGAGGCGAAACTGATCGCTCAGTCGGTCCAAGTCGGGCAGAAGGTAGCTATGATCGAAATCGGGTCCTCCGTGCAGAACGATGACAGGCTGTCCTTTCCCGACGACGCGAACATAGAGGGATGTGTTATCAACTTTGATACGGCTCTCAGTGGGATTCAAGTTTGCATTCATTTGCGATCTATTGGATGGGTACGGCGAGGCAGCGAGAATGGCTGTGGCGAAGACGGCGACAATGGTGCAGAGTCTCATGATTCTTATCCCTCGCTGAGTATGTCACTCAAGTCCGATCATTTCTGAAACTTGGATGGGCCTGCGCGTTTGATCCAACCTCCCGCACATATCCCTCCCATCTCTCCTTCATCTCTCCAAGAAATTGCTGGAACGACGGATCGTTGCGAATCGGATCGAGGAAGCTGTCCCGCGCGAAAAGCGGATAATGCGGAAATCCTTCTGCTACAGTCGCGCGCAGCCACTTCAACGCTTCATGAGGCTTACCTCCGAGCGCGTAAATACGTGCGATGTTGTAAGTGTCGTGGTGATAACCTCGATATCTTCGCTCCTTTGACAGGATCATAGGGATCGCCGCTTGAGCCTCTTCATGCTTACCGCGCAAAGCTTTCAGAAGGGTCTGATATACAACTACCCAAATACCATCCGGATGTCTTTTATACTCCTTCTCGGTCTCTTCTTCTGCCTCTTCCAACATTCTCTTGTCGAGGAAATATCGAACACCAGGTGGTCGATTGAAGAATCTCTTATTCGCTTCTAGTGCCTCATCTGGCCGACCGGCGATCAGCAACGCGTTAACGTAGGTGCTTTTCGCGTCTTCGTTGTTTGGGTCGATTTTCAATGCCTGTTCCAGAGCCTTTGTTGTTTGCTCTTCGAGACCAATGTGCGAGTAGAGGTCACCCATTTCTGCGTGACCCACATTCGGATCGAGTTGTTGGGCCAAACGCAGCTCGCGCATGGCCGTCTCGACCGACCATCCTTCATACTGGCTGAACGCGATGAAGAACCGCGCAAGGTGAACTTCTGCCAGCCGCGGATCGATTTTCTCTGCAACGCCAAGTTCACGCTTTGCCTGTTCGATCAATGTCGGATTGTCATCGTGAAAAACAGCAATTTTCGTATATGTGTAACCAAGGTAAGCGTGAGCCAATGCATATTGCGGATCGAGCTCAATAGCTTTCTTGAAGAGATCTACAGCAAGGTCCGAGTCGGATCGATTACTAAGGGCGGGCCGAATGTTGTGGAAGTGATTCATGCCCTTCGTGAAATAGCTATAAGCCAAAGAATTAGACGGCTCTGGCCGGGTTCGCCATAATTGCCAAAAAACCAATCCTCCCAACAGGGCGGCCAAGAGTGCTGCTGCGGCCAACGCTGTGCGCGAGTAAACCCAACGTCGTTCTGGCGCTGTTGAGATTTCAGTTTCCGCTTCTTCTATCGTTACGCGTACGGCTTTTACTTCGTCTGTGTAAATCAATTTAGCCGGCGTCGAATCATTGCGAATCACTGCTGCGTCAAAGATGTAACCGCGCCGAGGTACGGTCTTAACAATCTGTTGGCCATCTCCACCAAGCGCTCGTCTAACCTCGATTAGGCACTGAACGAGCGAGTCGTCTGTCACCGCCGTATCTGGCCACACTGCCTCGATCAATTCGTTCTTACTAATCAGTCTGCCGCTGTTCTCGACGAGGTGTCTGAGAGTGTCGAATGACTTAGGCCGCAGCTTTATCTCTTCACCGTTACGGAACAAAGACCCACGCGTCAGATCAAGCGTGAACTCATTAAAGGTGAATGTCTGTGCTGAGAGACGTTCCATATCGGCAGGAGCGGTTTCGGGGTGATCTTCGCCGCTCTTTAGCTGTTCTTTCGGTGTTTCTTCGTTACTTCGTGCCGGGTCGCAACCTAGTGTGCACGCGAAGTTCGGGTTCAAGGTACAGCCCTGAATTGCGCAGTCGAATTATAGGACAGCCTGCCGTTGTCGGCCATATCGATGAAGGAGAGTTGAGATGAAGACACGTCGCATTGAGATCACGGCTTTCCAACGACGCAGGACGGTTCTATGGGACGGCGAGTCACTTCGACCGCCGGAGTCGACACAATATCCGACCAGCCTTGATCCCACCATTATCAACAGTGAAAAGAGGAGAGATGATCATGAAAGCAAAAATGAGAATAGTTACGATCCTTACGATCGTAGGGTTAACGTTTGGTCTCGCCCTTCAAGAATCAACCTCCGCGCAATCAGGAAGAGGATTACTCGCCGCGCGCGGCAACTTGTCGCAGGCGACACCATCGACGAACAGCAATTGCAAGACGATTAGAGGCGATGGGGTTCAGATGTTTGACCCTGTAACCGGCATTGTTACAGGCCCGGTCACCAACGCCGGAATCCTCAATGGAGATCTAGTTGACGCAATCGACTTCGGCGCTGGTTTTGTGTTGACACCGGATCCAACGGTTTTCGCTTACACAACGAATCTAACAATCACAACGATTCACGGTGAACTAAAAGCTCACCCTGTTACCATCCAAAGCGGTGTGACGGGAAAGGGTGCTGAATGGGGAGAGATCAATCCGAATACCAGTACCGGAAAATTCGCCGGCGCCACAGGCACCATTTCTGTAGTTTTTAAGCCCGTGGGCGATCCTTCAGTCGGACCTTACGCGGCTGAGATCTCGGCAGATATTTGTTTTGCTCAATGAGTTAACTTTTGGAGTGCGGCGGCCTGGCGCCGCTTTCGTACTGGTGAGATGCGCGATGTGAAGGTATACCAAAGCGGTGCCAGGCCACCGCACTCCAAAGACTCTTTCGTTAATCCATCGGTTTCAGCAGATGCGTCGCAGTGTACTTGCCGATCTTGCTGCCAACCGCGGTTCCTACCTCCGTGCTGTTGCGAAAGTGCATCCCGCCCCACACACGTGCGTTGGCTTCCTCGGCATGAATCTCCTTAACACTGTTGTAGGTACGGACCGCATTGTTTAAGCCTTTGAATTCCAGCGGGAACTCATCGTTGTCGAACCACACCGTATAGAACCCCAGCGCGCTTCCTCCTACCGTCGTGTGAGCCGCAGGATATTCAGGGTGAGATGGAGTAGTAAGGAACGGTATCCACGTCGGATCTCCTTCAGTCTCCGAATTGCCATCGATATCACCAGCACGTATTGCGGTGACCGGCCTCCAGAACATGTAAGTAAATTTCGCGTCCCAAGTTGCGATCAAGGCATTCTCCACCGCGGCAATGCCAATCGCCTCAAAACGAGCTGCAGTCAATAGGTCCATCCCGCTTGCCAGGCTGCGGATGTTGGCAATCCAGAGTGCGCTTGCGGATGGCGACCAGAAACGCGCAGTAGCAGATTGGTCGGCGGTTCTAGTCGAGTCACTAAATCGACCCACGTCTCTGATCTCTTTGTAGTCGTTCGTGTAGGTTTTACTGTCGAGTGCTGGTGGAGCAGGTGGACGAAAGCGCGAGGGATCCTCATACCCGAACGGCCTAACGAACTGGAGAAACGGTGTTTGTGGAACTGGGGATCCGCCCGGTGTCGGGATCCATACACCGAGGCCACTGCCGGGCGTGTAGCCCGTGAGCTCGTCCAAGTTGCGGTTATCTCCTTCGCGCTCCGCGAGCACCTTATTGGCAGCCAGTTGCCCCACTTCAATGCCATCCGCTTTCGCCTGATCATTCGCGTCCAAGCCCGCGATCTGGGCATTATATGCGAGCTCGATCGTCAGGCTTTGTGACAGGGGAAATTCATGTAAAGCCACGATGTACGCCGCGCGGATCGCCGCCGCTTCAGGTGATGCACCTGGAGGCGACGCAGGTTTCGACACGAACGGTCGATAGTGTCCATCGACGACCGCATTTACGGCGTCGAACATCGCCAGCTGTACGATGGCAATGCGGATCTGCGTGCGTAGCGGGTTTTCGTTAACGATTGTTCCTAGCATCGCGAACCGATTCCCCCAATCATCCAGCAGTGCCGATCCTGTGAATGGTGTGACGGGCGTGACCGCCGCGTGACTGGTCAGTGTGCCGTCGCGACCAGCGGTCATAGCAAACAAAACTACAACAACAGCAAGTGCGGGTAGACTATAAAGTCTTCTTTTCATGAGTACTCCTTTCCTGAGTCCTTGATGACATCCAGTGCACGTCGGGGCTAGCTAACTAAATCCCAAAGAGGGATTCGGAAACTTCGCTCCGAGGAGTAAAATGCCGTCGTAGGCGATCCCCCCAGTGCGTCTTTGTCTAAGTGTCCGCTAGCGAGTGGTGAGGCTACGCCGACTCCAGCACGAATGTCCTTACCCGACTCAGAATTTTTTCCGAACTTTTCTTGAACGCAGTTATGAGCAGCCGAGAGAAACAGTTGTACGAGTTCGGTCCGTTTCGTTTAGACCCTGTCGAACACACACTAGTGCGCGATGGGCGGCCAATTTCTCTCAGGCCGAAGGTGTTTGACCTGTTATTAGTGCTTGTGGAAAACCCTGGTCATCTAGTCGACAAAGAGCAGTTAATGAGCTCAGTGTGGGCGGAGCAATTCGTCGAGGAAGGGAACATTAACAAGAATATTTCCTTGCTCCGACGTGCCCTCGGCGAAGCCGATAATGGCGAGCGATTCATTGAAACGGTGCCAAAAAGAGGCTATCGCTTTCTCGCAGATGTGCGGAAGGTAAGTATCGAGGAACAAATCGAGTTAAGAAGTGACTCGGCGTCCAGCGACGACCGATCTGAGGGGGCAGAATTTAGTCACCGGCCTTCGGCGCCAGCACGGGTTGTAGCACCGGCAAGAAATCAACGATTGACACGAGGTTGGATCACTTTCCTTATCATAACCGCCCTCGTGGTCGCAGCCCTTGGTTACGTTGTCTTCAAGCGCGAGCGATCGGGGTCGCCAACTCCTCACATCGCATCGATCGTAGTGCTGCCTTTTCAGAACCTCTCAAACGATTCGACGCAGGATTACTTTGTAGATGGCGTGACGGATGCGCTGATCGGAGACTTAGCAAAGCTTGGAGCCTTGCGAGTTATTTCTCGAACTTCCGCGATGCATTACAAGGGCAGTCAGAAATCTCTGCCCGAAATCGCAAGGGAATTGAATGTCGATGCAGTGGTGGAGGGAACCGTGCAGCGTGTCGGCGACCGAGTGCACATCCGCGCACAATTAATCCATGCTGCATCCGATTCGCACATGTGGGCCGCGGACTACGACCGTGATTTCCGGGACGTGTTGGATTTGCAGAGTGAAGTTGCTCGAACTATTGCCAGCGCGGTGCGCATCAAAATCACGCCAGCTGAACAGAGACTTCTCGTTGCGAAGAGAACCATCGCTCGCGAGGCTGTCGACAACTACCTGCAGGGTCGTTATTTCTGGAGCAGGCGCACAGAGCAGGATATGCGTAAAGCAATCGGTTATTTCGAAAGTGCGATTAACGCAGATCCAAATTACGGCCCGGCTTACGCGGGGTTGGCTGATTCTTACAACCAGCTTGGTACCGTGATGATTGGCGTACTGCCACCTTCAGAGGCTAGGCGAACCGGAGAAACCGCAGCGAAGAAAGGTCTCGAGGTTGACAACGACCTGGCAGAAGCACACTGCGCACTCGCTTACATAAATCTTTTCAATTGGAATTGGGCCATTGCCGAGGAAGAGTTCGAACGATCCATCGAACTGAATCCAAACTACGCCAGCGCTCACAGTTTTTATGCCCACTATCTCGTAGCTCGAGGGCGGGTTGATGAAGCTCTCAGGGAAATCAATCGGGCGCAAGAATTAGACCCGTTGTCACTCCAGATCAGTTCGAGCAGGGGATTTATCCTCGAGAACGCGCGTCACTATGAAGAAGCTATAGAACAACTGCGCCGCGTCATTGCAATTGATCCGAACCACTATCAGGCAAATTGGTACCTGGGACTCACCTATGTTGGTGACGGGCAGATTGATCAGGCCATCGCTACGTCTGAAAAGGCAGTAGCCGTGTCCGGCCGCGCGCCCGCAGCGCTTGGTGTGCTCGGGTTAGCGTACGGTGCTGCCGGCCGGAGACGCGAGGCCAATCAAATACTGAATGAGTTACTGCAGCTACAAAAGCAACGTTATGTTTCACCAATGGCCTTTGTCTTCGTCTACGTAGGTCTCGGAAACAAAGACCAATCGTTCGCCTGGCTTGAGAAAGCGTACCAGGAGCGCTCCAACCACATCGCTTTTTTCAAGGTGTCGCCCACAGTCGATCCGCTTCGATCTGATGCTCGGTTTAGTGATCTCCTAAGACGCATCGGGTTGGATTCGGAGCCGCGATGACGCAGCGTGGCCGCCGGTCGCATTAAAACTTGAGACAAAACTAAAGCTCGTGGTAACCGGTGGGTGTGCAGCTTATTCAGTACCATTCGCGGTAGCGGATGGCCTAGACTCAAGATGCGCTAGTCTATCTATTCGATGACCCGAGCCGACACGGAAGAATGGTGGTTGACTCAAGGCCATCCGCTACCGCGAATGGTACTGAATAAGCTTCATCGATCTTGAACGAGGCCGGAGGGACCTCTGCAAGCGGACAATGATGTCACGCGAGAGAAGCCGGTGGTGTTTATTCGATGAAGCAAACGAGTTTCATTCGGCTATCAAAATCGGCAATCGGCAATGCTTATTCATTCTTACTATTTATCGGGCATCATCGCCTGCATTTTGATCTTTGCGCCGTCAATAAACGCGCAGTCAAACACACCATCACCAGATTTCTCTGAAGTCAGAAAACTCATTGAGACCGAAATGGCGGCGAGGAAAATACCGTCCATCTCGGTTGTCGTAGCGCGGCGTGGAGAGATTATCTGGGAAGAAGCGTTTGGTTTTGCTGATAAAGAAAAAGGGATCCGAGCAGACAAAGAGACGATGTATTACACCGCCTCCGTTACTAAAACATTTACTGCCACCGCGATCGCGGTTTTAGCAGAGCGCAAGCAGATCGATCTCGATCGTCCGATAAATGATTACATTCGACCGATGCAGGTTCACAGCCCTCTCTGGAATTCAAAGGAAGCGACGGTACGAATGGTGGCCCAACACATGGCCGGACTAACAACTTTCGGGCGGAACTGTTGGGCCGATCAGAGCAATTGCCGAATCTCAGCTGACGAGACGATCAAACGTTACGGCATATTGTTCTGGCGACCCGGTGATCATTTTGATTATTCAAATTTGGGATACGGAATCCTCGGAGAGGCAATACGGGGAGCGTCGCGCAAGAGCTATACGGATTTCATGCGCGACGAAGTCTTTCGTTCTCTCGGAATGACGCACGCTTCGGTTGGTATTGGACCAGGTTTTGAAAAGCATGCCGCCGTTCGGTATAGCTCAGTTCACGGACCACGTGCTACTGCGTATTCGGCATCGCCCGCTGCCTCCGGTGTTTACTGCAACGCGCACGGCTTGGCGCTGTTCGGTATGTTTCATTTAAAGGCGCACCTGCGAAACCAGAAGGCGATTCTCTCCGACAAGTCGGTTGAAATGATGCAGAACTCTACGGTCAGCGCCGGTGGCAGCTCACGGTACGGAATGGGGTGGTGGGTCAATGAAGACTTGAACGGCTATCGTGGTCTGCTTGGGCAAGGTGGCACTGATGATGCGATGGCGTTTCTCCAGTTGATTCCTTCCGAAGAGATAGTAGTCGTAATGTTGACTAATACAGGTGATCAGTTTCCTCCGAAGATCGTTGATGAAATCCTTTCCGTCATGCTCCCGCCTTATCGGTTGAAAAGAGAGGCTGCGTCCAATGGCGGTGCCAAACAACCGTCTACGCCCGCCAAGCCATCTTCGCCGCTCGTGGGCGACTGGATGGGCCATGTGCGCACCTATCGCGGAGATGTGCCTTTCACATTTTCCATTGAAGCTTCAGGCGATATTCAAGCCAAACTCCGATCGGCTTCAGCCACGGCAGTCAACAGATTCGAGTTTACCGATCGAGGCTTAATTGGACGTCTCACCGGTAACCTCAACCTCGGCACTGACGACGACTCCGGACCTGAGCCTTACGATCTTGATGTCGAGTTGTATTTGAAAGACGACGTGCTCTACGGAGCCGTCACGACGCGGCCACGTCCCAGCGCACGCTACGGTGCAAGGTTGAGTTACTGGGTAGAGTTAAGAAAAAGACCTTGATCGCAGACATTCCATTCGACAATCAGCAAGCGGCAACGCTTTGCGTCAAAATTACCTCTAGCGTGAGTCCGAAGCATTTGGTTCCTGTTTAGTTGTGTGATTTCGTGGATCGTTCCGTTTGCCCAGAAAAACAAGGACCATCCACAAAGTCACACGAACCAACACGAAACTGGCTACACCTAAATCGACCAATAAGGCAAAGCTCTTCAGTGGTTTCCGTTCGGCCGGACGCATCGGGCCGGAACCAATCATTCTGAAACCCATCATCAGATCGACTCTTCATTTTGACTCGTTCGGCGTTCATTTCGCTCGGATTTGCCCCGCATTTGTTGTGGCATACGAAGTGATAAGAACAAAGCGGCAGGAACCCGATTTGGTGGGCTTCCTTCCCTGTGAGGTGAACAAACATGCGAATTATCTGCGACCAATGCGACCAGCCAATCTCCGGAACAGTCAAGAGAGTTTCGGGAAATTTCAACCTCCATCCTCATTGCCTCCCTCAATTCACTCAAGAGTTGAACACCTATTTTCCTTCAACATACCGAAGGCAAGAGTTTGCTTTGGTTTGGTTAGGAAAGTGGAAGCAAGACTCCCTTGTTTCCACATGCGAGTTCGTTAAGTCATGAACATTTCCGCAGTCAACTTCATCCTGAGCTTCGCCGCTGCGCTCGTGCTTCACGAACTGGGCCACTTTCTCGCAGCTTACGCTTGCCGGGTTCCAGTCACACAGGCTGGATTCGGGTGGGGCCCAAAGCTTTTTGGGTTTCGAGTGAAGGAAGTTGATTATCAGCTTCGTGCACTACCAATCGGCGCCTACATCCGAATGGACATGTTGGCTTTGCAGAAGCGATCCCTGTTTCAACAACTGTTTGTCTTGCTTGCTGGTGTTGCTGTGAATTTCATTCTCAGTGGCATAGCGTGGGGAACGTTCTTTGGAACACTTAATCTGTTGCTCGCCGTCGCGAATCTGTTTCCTCTATACCAACAAGACGGATGGAAGAGCGGGATGGTGATCTGGCGTCGCGTCTTTAAGCGACCCACCCCACTGGTAGACTGGTCCTTCACACTCTCCGCCGGTGTGTTGGGCTTTATTGTGCTCGCAAGCCCTCTCTTTTGCTGAAAACAAACGTCTCATTGCCCCGTTAACTTCTTCAATGCTTGCTTCGCGCTTTCCATCGTAGGATCGATCGCGAGTGCTCGTCGGTAATTTTCAATTGCCTTTTCTTTATCACCGCTCAACATGTAGGCCTCGCCGAGGCTGTCGTACACATTTGCCGATTGCGGATACGCTTCGACGTTCAGCTTAAACACCTCAATCGCCTCGCTCACTTGGTTCCTTCTCAAGAGGGAGTAGCCAAATGAGTTGATGTCTGACTCGGCGACAAAGAGATCCGGATCTGAAACACTCTTGCGGCTGTGGTACTCCGCAATCATAGCTTCGACGCCTTTTTCCGTAAGCGTCTCTGCTAAAACATCCGACAACGACCTGGCTTTAACATCGACGACCTCAATAACAAAAATCAAGGGCGAATCAGGTGGTATGACGTCGCCAGCGCCTTTGGATCCATAAGCAAGCTTTGAGGGAATCACCAGGATTGCTTGATCGCCTACTCTTAGTTTCGCTACCCCTTCGTCATAGCCCTTGATCACCTGCCCCGCGCCCAGTTTGAAAGCAAGAGGCTGGTTGGCGTCACGCGAACTGTCAAACTTAACGCCGTTCGTTAACGTTCCGGTGTAATGAAGGACGACTGTTTCACCTTTCTTAGGTTGACGGCCCGTGCCTTTTTTTGTGATCAGATAAGTCAGCCCGGAGGGAGTGGTAATGGCCGCAGACGCAACTCTACGAGTTCGACGAGTTCGACGGGGCTTGGTTTGTGCGTCTACTTCAATGATGTAGCTGGAGAGTAGACAGAGAGCGATTAAGGCGACGACTATTTTTATTTTTTTCAATTGGGAAGGCTCCGGAGAAATTAATATTCGAGAGTGGACACTCTATCACACTCACAGATTAGGCAGTTCTGGGCAGTGGTCACTTGTTTCTCAAGCGGTCCCGAACACTCAACTCTCTGCGTGACCTCGGCGTTCTCTGCGGCTCTGCGGTCTCTGCGTTAACCTTTTGATGCGTTAAGTTGTGAATATGAATTTAGAACGCAGAGGCCGCAAAGACGCAGAGGCCGCAGAGATTAGGAAACTACTCCAGTTCTGCGAAGATCGAGACTGCAAACCTGAGTCCCGTCGTATATAGCTGGTATGATTCGCGGTGCTTGCATCTGTCCGGCTTTCGGCGTAGACCTGTTCGCCAAATGAGAGTAAAGCGCGACACTATCTCGAAACTGATTATTGGCGAGTTGATTTGTGTCCTTCTGTTTGCGGCCCATAGTTCGAATGCACTTAGCGACGGAGTGCAAAACAAACCTGCCAATAACACGAAGAAGCTACCCAGTTTCGGGCGCGTTCTTCTACTCGAACAAACCTCCGAGACATCCGCGAACGTCAGCATTGGTGATCTCAACGCCGATGGTTTTCCAGATCTGGTCCTGGCGAAGGGCAGGCATTGGCCGTTAATCGACAGAGTGCTGCTGAATGATGGGCACGGGCGATTTCCAAAAGCTCATAACCTTGGCGAGGTTGCGGATCGTTCTTATTCAGTGACTCTGGCTGACATCGATCGTGATGGAGATCTGGATGTCGTTGTCGGTAACGACGCGCCAGATCCGAAACGCGTCTACGCCAACGACGGCAAGGGAAACTTTAGTTTACTGTCGACCTTTGGACGTCCCGAATGGCCCACTCGTCTTGCCACTGTCGCTGACGTAAACCGTGATGGTCTGCCGGACATCCTTGTGGCTAACCGTGCTGACGACGGCAAAGGGCCCAACTATGTGTGCCTCAACAAAGGCAAAGGACAGTTTGATACCGACTGCCTCGCTTTCTCTCATGAATCGGCGACCACCATCACGCCAGCAGACATGAATGGCGATGGCTCCGTAGATCTAATCGTGCCGAATCGCGACGGCGGTCAGAGTTATGTCTACATCAATGTCGGCAACGGGGTATTTGGTAAGCGAATTCCGTTTGGTCCAAACGATCCCGAGATCAGGATGAGAGCTTCGCAGGCCGCCGACTTAAATCGCGATGGCCGGATGGACATCGTCGTGATAGACGAACGACGTGGAGCGCTTATCTTTTTTGGTGAGAAGGGCCCAAAGTTTTCGAATCCTGTGCCGATCACTTCTGCCGGCGCAACGCCGTATGCGCTCATGATAGGAGACCTAAGCGGCGATGGGTTGATCGACATTGTCGTGGGCAATGTCGAAGCGCCTTCGGTGGTGTATTTCAACGACGGCACCGCACGACATCTCACGCCAGTGACGTTTGGCGATAACAAGGGCACTGTTTACGGGTTCGCGATCGGCGATCTGAACGGCGATGGTTTGCAGGATATAGCGGCAGCCCGATCTGAGGCTCCAAACGTGGTCTACTTTGGAGGTTTGTAACGGGTCGTTCCTAATCTTCTCTGCGTCCTCTGCGGCTCTGCGGTTTCGTTAGT
>DATJKB010000131.1:0-7280 GCA_035491875.1 Pyrinomonadaceae bacterium
GATGATGTGAAGGAGTGGTTCAAGACCTACTATGGACCAGGCAATGCGGTCGTGGTCATCGCGGGTGACATCGATGCAAAAACAGCACGCGACAAAGTAGAGAAATACTTTGGTGGCATCCCACCAGGTCCACCGGTCTCCCACTTCGACAGCTGGGTTGCTCAACGCACTGGTGAACAACGACAGGTCGCGCAGGATCGTGTTCCTCAAGCGCGAATCTATAAAGTTTGGAACGTTCCCGGTATTGGTACTGCTGACAATGATTACCTCACCTTGCTGTCAGACGTTCTCGTTTCAGATAAAGCCTCTCGTCTTTACAAAAGATTGGTATACGACGAACAGATTGCGACTGACGTCGGCGCATTCCTGGATCAAAGAGAAATTGGCAGTCTCTTCATCATTCAAGCGAGTGCCAAGCCGGGGAGCGATCTAAAGCAAATCGAAAAAGGCATCAACGAGGAAATGCAAAAGCTATTTGCTGCGCCCCCTGCTCAGGACGAACTTGAACGCGTGCGTACGCAGATCTTTGCGCAGTTCGTCCGAGGCGCTGAGAGGATCGGTGGTTTTGGCGGTAAGTCTGACATTCTCGCTCGCAGTGAAGTCTTCGAAGGCTCCCCGGACGCGTACAAGAAATCGTTGGAACGAATGGCTGGCGCCACTACTGCAAATCTTCAGCAAGCCGGAAAACGTTGGCTATCTGATGGCGTTTACACTCTTGAAGTACTTCCTTTCCCGCAGGCGGAGGCGACACAAACGGCAGTGGATCGAAGCCAGATGCCGAAACCTGGTGAAGGTGCTGAACCGAAATTTCCTGCAATGCAGAGAGCCAAGCTCTCAAATGGACTGGAAGTTGTTGTTGCTGAACGTCACAGTGTGCCGGTCGTTGACATGAACCTTTTGGTCGACGCTGGTTACGCGTCCGATCAGTTTGCTCAACCAGGCACTGCTCAGCTTGCGATGAACATGCTCGACGAGGGCACGAAGACTCGAAACTCGATCGACATCAGCAAAGACCTGGCATCTCTAGGCGCGTCACTCGGCGCTTTCTCAAATCTCGATACCTCAACTGTCAGTCTGTCGACGTTGAAGTCGAATCTTGATCGCGCTTTGAATCTTTATGCCGATGTCATTCTGAACCCGGCATTCCCACAGTCAGATTTCGATCGGTTGAAAAAGATTCAGCTGGCTCAGATCCAGCGCGAGAAGTCGCAGCCGATTCAAATGGCCCTTAGAGTGTTTCCGAAACTAATGTATGGAGCTGAACATGCCTACGGCAATCCGTTAACTGGCTCTGGTACTGAGGCGTCCGTTTCGAAACTCACGCGCGACGACTTGATGAAGTTTCACTCGACCTGGTTCAAACCTGGCAACGCGACGCTCATCGTTGTAGGTGACACAACGCTCGCGGAGATACAGCCAAAACTCGAGGCGTTGTTTGTTAACTGGAAAGGTGGACAGGTTCCACAGAAGAACCTCGGCACGACACCACTCGCCGCCAAGCAGTCTGTTTATATTGTAGATAAGCCCGGTGCGATTCAATCAGTGATCATCACTGGCGTACTAGCGCCGCCGAAGTCTAATCCGGACGAGTTGGCAATCGAATCGATGAACACGGTGCTCGGAGGAGCGTTCATTTCGCGTCTGAATTTGAACTTACGCGAGGACAAGCACTGGTCGTATGGCGCTGGATCGTTCGTCTGGCCCGCACGCGGCCAGCGAATGTTCCTTGCTTACGCGCCGGTGCAAACTGATAAGACGAAGGAATCGATGGTTGAAATCGGAAATGAGTTGCGAGCCATACTCAAGGATCGACTCATTACTGCCGACGAATTATCGATGGCGAAGGCTAACCTGACGCAAACTCTTCCTGGATTGTGGGAGACTAATGCTGCGGTTAGCCAGTCGATCAACGACATCATTGAATTCAGGCTCGCGCCGGATTACTACTCAACGTATGCCGGTCGGATTAAGGCACTCGCGGTCACCAATCTGAACGAAGCAGCGACCAAAGTGGTAAAGCCTGAGAATCTGGTTTGGATCATCGTTGGCGACCGTCAGAAGATCGAGAAGGGAATTCGCGAACTCAACATCGGCGGCGTTCAGATCATTGATGCCGATGGCAATCCAGTGAAGTAAAGAAGGAGCCGGTCGGTAAACAGGAGCAGGAGCAGCAGGCAGGAGCAGGACTTGTTTTTCCTGCTCCTGCACACTGCCCCTGCTCCTGATTTTCTGCTCCTGCCTGCTGCGTCCTGCCCCCGGTTTTAATCTCCTCCTGTGTCGTAAATAACTTGTCTCTGGGCAGTCCGCCTGGTTTCTTGTTTGGGTCGTTGACGTGTAATTGCCTGACGAATCACTCTCGAAACGATGCTTCCCCGGAAAAGCGCAGTAGGTGCCACCAACATTCCGAATGCCTGCAGTAACACATACCTAACTGACGTGTCGAACGTTGCAAGTTTCAGTATCTGGTCCATGTAACGATGCATGAATCTGTTCTTTAGAGTGATTGCGCCGCCTTCGGTCTCGCGATAGCGATAGTCCTGACTCGTTGCCATCATCCATGGAGCTTCAGTCACCTTAGCTAAACGCCTGTGAAAGCGGCGAGCGAAGTTTTCAACCTTAGATTCACGCAAACATTCATCCAACGCCATCACACCCATTGCAGCGATCGTCATGCCTTGTCCGTAAACTGGATTGAAGGCGCAGAACGCATCACCGAGTGCAACTAAGTTGGCAGGCTGATTGATCAGCTTGTCGAACTGACGCAGGCGGTTTTCAGTACCGCGATGGGTTTTTATCGGCGTCAGAGGCTCGGCTTCTCTAATTGCATCGTAGATCGTCGGATCCTGAAGGCTGCGCGCGAACTCAAGAAACGCGTCTTCGTCTTTTGGTGGATAATCGCGTCCGCCACCTATTAAGGTTAAGAGCCAACGGTTGCCTTCAACCACGAAGAGAATCCCACCGCGCTTTATTGCAGGCGGCGCTGCCTGCAAAATTACACACCGCCAATCGGCATTGAAGTTCTCCGGAATTCTATACAGACGACTCGCATATCCAATATGAGCATCAACAACGCTCTCTTCAGGTGCGTCGTATCCGATCTGGCTTAGCCATTCCGCGGCGCGGGAAGCTCGCCCAGTAGCATCTACAATCAGATCGGCAGGTAGCTCTAGAGTGTTGGACGAACCATCGCGTATTCGTACGCCTGCTACTCGGTTCTCGATGCCCTTTACGATGCCGATGGCTTGAGCGTTTTCCATTACACATACCCGCGGATTGTTCATGAGCCGCATCCGCACGCGAAGATCCAGCAGCGGTCGTGTGAAAGAAAGGATTTCGAGATCCGACCGGAAATTGATCCCCCAACCCTTCGGCGTTAGCCACGCGACATCCTTTGCCATGTCGAGAAGGGGAGCGTCGCACAACATCATTTCTTCTTGTAGTCCAGGAAAGAGCGACTCCAGAATCTGACGACCGCGAGGCATCAAACCATGAACGTGATTCGCTTGGGGTGTTCCACGTCGGGTTTCTGTGTTCATCAGAAATGTATCCCGCTCGACCAAGGTGACTCTTTCGAAGTGATCAGATAAAACTCGCGCGGTGAGTAGACCAGCCAAACTGCCTCCTAAAACGACTGCGTGATTCCGCGCGCGCACTCGCGTTTGATTATTTCGACTTGCTGTATTCACTTTCTATTCCTTTCCTTGCTGTGTGTGTTTGCGAATCGTCGGGTCTACTGCGCGAATGACGGGCGATAAAGGGGGAAGGTGTGAAGAACTGCTCTCTTTCGACGGGCGATCTCCCTGGCTGCTTGTTTCGTGCTTCGGTCCCAGTTTTGTCACCTGAGTCGAACAGCCCGCCCGATTCAGAGACCGCCTCTGTGGCCTTTCAAGAGTTCAAATTGTTGATTGCAGATATGTGGCGTTCTCCGATTTCACATCTATTGCGAGCGATAGCGTCACTTCGACGAGTAGGGAGTTGAGGCAAACGAAAATGTTGCCGCCGCCTTTTTTGTTTACGTGCTGGCAGTCAGCGCCCATCAAACGCAAGATGCTTTTCGAGCTGAGACGAAGAAGATTAGAGGCTTCGTCCAGCGACACATGTCGTGTTTCCGAGTGGCAGTCGTTACACCACCGCGTTTGCCGGGCGTTTGCCTGGTTGCCGGAGCCAACAATGGTTCTTTCCGTTTCGATGGTGATTTCGGTTCGACGCTTCATTGATTGGAATTCCGTTCCATGTTCTCTGTGAAATGGTTTCCGACTAGAATGGACGCCTTAATCAGGTGCTGCGCTTCCTCGCTTGAGCGGGTGCAAGATACTCGCAGGCCAAACGCGGAGTATTTAGAAAACTCTGAAATCACTCTGAGATTCTCTTGAAAGAGTTGTGAGAGCGATGAAGAGACAGTCGAAACGTTTCTACGTCTTTGGAGCGTTTAGGATCGACGTCACAGATCGCCTGTTATTTCGTGATAACGGTGCGGTTCCGCTGACACCGAAGGCCTTCGACACGTTGCTGTTTCTGGTTGAAAACGGCGGACGCGTGCTTGGTCGTCAGGAAATAATGACCGAGGTTTGGCCCGACTCTTTTGTTGAAGAGAACAACCTCGCTCAAAACATTTCGGCGCTCAGAAAAGTTCTTGGGCCGGCAGGATCGAAGCTGATTGAAACAGTGCCAAAGCGCGGCTATCGCTTTGTTGGTGAAGTTACTGAAACGTCTGACGAGGCACCAGGAGAAATCATTCGTGAACGGACACGTGCTCGTGTTGTTATCGAAGAAGACACGGAAGACGATGATGATGGTCGTGCGGTTTTGGTGGAAGGCTCGAGTCATCAACTTAAACCAGCACCTTTGAAAATCCCCGAGACGATGTACGCCAAGAGTGGAAACGTAAACATCGCGTATCAAGTCGTCGGTGACGCACCTCTCGACCTGGTTTTTGTAATGGGCTGGGTTTCCCATCTGGAGTATTTCTGGAAAGAACCCAGTTTTGCACACTTCCTTCAACGCCTTTCCTCATTCGCGCGACTCATACTCTTTGATAAACGTGGCACTGGACTGTCAGATCGCGTTCCCAACAATGAACTGCCAACACTCGAGCAACGGATGGACGACGTGCGCGCAGTGATGGATGCAGCAGGGTCCGAACGGGCGGCTTTGATTGGCGTTTCTGAAGGTGGCCCAATGTGCAGTCTTTTCGCCGCTACCTATCCGGAGAAGACGTTGGCGCTAGTGATGATTGGAACCTATGCAAAACGGGTCCGCGATGATGATTATCCGTGGGCGCCAACTGCGGAGGAACGCCAACACTTCTTCAACGAGATGCGGGAACACTGGGGAGGACCGGTAGGCTTGGAAGAGCGAGCACCCAGCGTTGCAAGCGATCCACAGTTTCGTGATTGGTGGGCCACTTACTTGCGAATGGGAGCAAGTCCGGGCGCCGCGTTAGCGCTGACTGAGATGAATGCCGCGATCGACGTGCGTAAGGTTCTGCCAACGATTCGAGTGCCGACTCTAGTTATTCATCGCACGGGTGATGAATGTTTGAAGATTGAAGAAGGAAGATACGTAGCGAAGCATATTCCTGGTGCGAAGCTGGTTGAGTTGCCCGGTAACGATCATCTTCCGTTCGTCGGCGATCAGGAATCGATTCTGAATGAGGTAGAAGAATTCTTAACCGGCGTTCGTCATCAGCCAGAACCCGACACTGTGCTCGCTACGATTCTCTACATGCGCATCGTCAATTCAGACGAGCATATGGGAAGGCTTGGCAACGATCGTTGGGATGAACTACTGCGTCGCCTGCGTAGCCACATTCAAAAAGAGATCGAATGGTTCCGTGGGCGCGAAGTCGATATGGTGGGCGACCGCCCGTTAGCGATTTTTGATGGACCAGCACGTGCCATTCGGGCCGCGTGTGCAATCAGTCAATACGCTTCGCGTTTGGACATCAAGATGCGGGCAGGACTACACACCGGCGAATGCGAGATGACTGACGGGAAGGTGACTGGTCTGGCCACGCAGGTTTGTCTTGGAGTGGCGAATCTCGCAGCAGCCGATGAGGTTTTGGTGTCGAGCACGGTAAGAGATTTGGTAGCGGGATCAGGAATACGATTTGAAGACAGAGGGGTTCACACGCTTGCTGGTGTTGGTGGTGAATCGAGATTGTTCGCAGTTCATTGCTGAGTCAATTTGATCATATGGGACACCGAAGGTGTCCGCTAATTGCAGCCCAGGGCAACGCCCTGGGTTGACAGATGTGTTGGAGAGCATGCGAACACTGACAGTGTTCGCGTTGCTGCGGAACCCTTTCAGGGTTCCGCACGTCTAAAAGATTCCGTTACCCAGGGCGGTGCCCTGGGCTGCAATTAGTGAACACCTTCGGTGTTATGAGGATCTTGGCCCAATTGCTTCGTGGTGTAGGCATCCCCGATCATTCTCGACGCATCAATGCTGCGGAAGCACTAAAAGCATTAACGCGTGTAGTCTCTCTCTCGCGCTCTCTCCCCACAGTCAGCTCCCCACGAATAACCAGGACCACAAGCAAAAACTAAAGGAGAGATCACAATGAAGCGAGTGTTCTTGTTGATTGTGTTGTTGTCGTGTGCCTATTCGTCTGTCAGTTCTGCTCTTGCGCAGGAGCAAGGTAACAGAATCTATGGAAATCGCGGTTACTACAACCAGCAGCGGCGTCAGCCGCCCACTAACACCGGCAGTCTTGTGTCTAATCAGTATGGTTGGGCCATCGAGGCGAGTGTTCTTACCAATCTAAAGCCTGATGCTTTTGTCGTTGTGTTTGGGATTAACCAGGAAGCAATTGGCGCTGCCGCCAGCAATCAGAAGGTAAATGACAAAGCTGCTGACCTCGCGAAGGCGCTCCGGCCGTTGGGCATCACTGCCGATGACATCTTTGTCGATTTCATCACTCAAACTCGGGTGTACGACTACACCGTCAGCGGGGCCCGAGCGACGGAAAAAAATACTGGTTTTGAAACCAAGAAAACCATCGCGATCCGGTATCACCGGCGGGAACAGTTTGAGCGAATCGTTACCGCCGCGGCTGATCAGCAAATATTCGATTTGATAAAGGTCGACTACATCGTCCGGGACTTCGATGCTGTGCGCAAGCGGCTATTTGAAGAAGGAGTCAGAGTGATCAAAAGTAAAGAGCAAAGCTACATCAGATCTTTTGGAGTTGCGTTGATTCCGGTCGGGCTTGCAAACGAACGCTATGACGCGTTTTACCCAGCAGATACTTACGAGCGTTACCAGGCGTATGAAACGGG
>DATJKB010000132.1:0-9621 GCA_035491875.1 Pyrinomonadaceae bacterium
CTACGAACCGTGGGTGGATGAACAGCGGACCTATTACAAAGAACAGTACTTACACTTGCTTCAGGAGCTGGCAAACGTCGCTCAGAAACAGAACGAGTGGAGTCGATCTTTGCAGTTGGCCCAGAGCATTCTGCACGAAGACCCATTCAGGGAAGACATTCACTGCCTGATCATGAAGGCACACGTGAAGATGGGTAATCGAGGTGCGGCTCGAGAGCAGTTCGAGACATTGAAGCGTTTGTTGCACCAGGAGCTGGGTGTCGAGCCGGGAGCCGAAACCCGCAAGGTTTACCAGGAATTACTAAAGTCGGAGTAGTTGGACCGCCTCTGATACTTTCTTGGGAAAATCGCAAGGCTAACGCAACAACTTCCGAGCGCTCCCGCCCTAAAATATGATCCCTTTGAAATGGTTAGCCCGGACGCTGGGCCATTTATTCGGCAGGCGGCGCCAGCAAATACGAAAGCCAATCGTACTCCCGTCTTTCAGATTGGCGTCTAACACCCAACCCCCACAAGGCGTGTCCCCCCTTTGTTTTAGCATGACTGCGCCGATAACCCGACTGAGGTGATGGCTTGCTAAACGCGTGCATTAGGCATTCAAAGTCAATCATTCAAGTCCGACGTCTGCTTGCTCTTTGCCTGGCGCTTCTCCTGGTCACGACTCAGGCCTTCGCTGGCCTCACTGTCTCTCGCTCAAACGGAATAACTGCTACAGGTGCTGATGGTGTTCAGTTCGTACAGCTTTCTGGTATCACTGCGACCGGCGCTGATGGCCTGGTCACTTTTGGACCAAACGGCATTACAGCAACCGGCGCTGACGGAATCACCGCGACCGGTGCCGATGGCATCACTGCGACGGGCGCGGATGGTTACACTTATACGGGCGCCAATGGGATCACCGCCACGGGCGCCGACTCTTTGTCGATCGCCAATGCCGACGGAATCACTGCGACGGGTGCTGATGGCATCACTGCCACAGGCGCAGATGGCACTACTTATTCTGCCGACTCAATTCATTTCTATTTCCCAACCGGGATCACCGCGACCGGCGCTGACGGAATCACTGCCACGGGCGCCGACGGTATCACCGCAACGGGAGCAGATTCGCGGCAGATTACACACTCTGACGGAATCACTGCGACAGGCGCTGATGGCATAACTATTTCTTGCGCTGATGGCATCACCGCCACCGGGGCTGATGGTCATCCGATCAACATCCCAACAGGCGGTCTGACTTTAGTTGGCGCGGATTTGATGATCGTCGCAGGCGCTGAAGGTATCAGTTTCACTGGCGCCGACAGCATTCGCGACACAGGCCTTAGCGCACTTAATGAAGCGCTGGCGCCGGCTTCAGCAATTGGTCTGCAGAGTATCGATCCCGAACTCGCGATTACACTGAACAACATGACTGACGACAGCAATCTCAACGCTGTAGTCGTCTACCATCAATTGCCGACTGAATCAGACCTGGCCCAGTTGAACGGAATTGGGATTGTCGGTGGTTTGCGCTTTCGAGCGTTACCAATGGTGACGATCACCGCAACGCGCGAACAGCTAATCGCGATTTCTCGATTCCAATCAGTTCGTTCCATCTACGGGAACCGCACATTAACGCTTACTTCGGAGCCGGAAGTTCGCGCGAAGACTGGCGTGGACCGCGCATGGAACGACACCGACGTGATAACACGAAACTCGGGTCTTGCTGTAACAGGCCGAAATGTAACTGTTGCGGTGCTCGATACAGGAATTGACTCGACACATCCGGATTTGGCCGGTCGTGTTTCGCACAATGTGAAGTTTGCTGACACGTTGAGTGCGAATGTTGGGTTCAACTATCCGACTGCGTCTGGAAATCTGCCGAACACTGATCTACTGCAAGGGCATGGCAGCTTTGTGGCTGGTGTGATTGGGGGTAGCGGTTCGGCTTCAAACGGCACGTTTAGCGGCGTAGCGCCGGAGGCAAATATTGTTGGTCTCAGTGCGGGCGACCTGACTTTGTTATACGTGCTTGAGGGACTGGACTACTTACTGTCCAACAGATCCGATCTGAATGTTCGCGTAGTTAACTGCAGCTTCTCGGCCAACGTCGTTTTCGACGTAAACGATCCGGTCAACATCGCCACGAAGCTCCTGACAGATAACGGCGTTAACGTTGTGTTCTCGGCAGGCAATACCGGTCCGGGCCAACACACGTTGAATCCTTATTCGGTGGCTCCGTGGGTCATCAGCGTCGGAGCGACTGATTCAAAAGGACGTTTGGCAAGCTTTTCTTCACGAGGCGATTTCGGAAGCGCACTCTTCCGGCCAACATTGGTTGCACCAGGCGTAGGGGTCGTGAGTTTGCGCGGTTCGGGCGTACTCAACGTCACGGGCGCGCAGGGAATCGCGAACGGCGATGCGCAACGACTCAACTCTTCGGAACTTCCCTTCTACACCACCGCAAGCGGAACGAGTTTCTCGGCGCCACAGGTAGCAGGGACGATCGCCTTGATGTTGGAAGTGAATCCTTCGCTTACGCCGGCCGATGTCCGCGATATTCTACAAGCCACCGCGACGCCCCTGGCTCCTTACTATCAGCATGAAGTAGGGGCGGGTATGCTCAACGCACACGCTGCCGTGCTTCAGGCTGCATTTCCAAATCGCCAGATCGGCGACTGGCGCGGCGCTATCGATGGCGGACAGGTAAGATTCGGAACAGATCCGCTTACAACTTTTTCAGGTGTCGTTCAGCCGGGCAATGCGTTTGAAACAAGCATTCAGGTTCCCGCAGACACGGTTGCGGCCTCAGTCCAAATTGGTTGGGGACCACTGACGAGTCTGAACGATCTGGCGCTTTACGTTTACGATCCGTCCGGAAGTCTTGCAGCGCAGTCAAATGCTATCAATGTGCCGGGCCTAACGGGCAAGTCAGAACGCGTGACGTTGAACCTTCCTTCAGCAGGAGTCTGGCGCGTGAAGGTCACGAACTCGCTGCCGTTAGGAACGTCGCAGGCGTTTAGTGGTGTATTAACGGTTGGCCGGGCTCGATATGGTCCAATGACTGATATCCAAAGCCTGAATGCCAACGTGCGCAGCGAGATCCTCCAGAACGTTAGATCGTTTGCAATGTGGCCGGTAGGAGCGAAGTTCCGTCCAGGCTTCTCAGTCAGTCGCGTGGATCTGGCGACAGCGTTAGTGCTTGGCGCGCGCATTCCGCAGTATTTGCCGGCTGTCGCGACTTATTCAGACGTGCGCGACAACCTTACGATGTCGTTCGTTGAGAGTTCGCAGGCGAATTCTGCTGGTCCTTTGTTCATCGACGCACCTGCGGGAGGCAGATTCAGACCGAATGACAGTGTCACACGGTTAGTCGCGGCGGTCGCATTAGTGCGGGCTGCCGGACTGCGGTCTGAAGCGGAAGCGGGGACATTAGCGCCACTGTCGTTTCTCGATGCGTCCAGTGTGCCTGCTGAATTCAGAGGTTATGTATCCGTAGCAGTGTCTAGAGGTTTGTTATCGTCAGGTGGGTTATTCCAGCCGCAGAATTCGCTGAGCCGTGCGGAACTCGCGCATGCGATCGCGCTGATTCAAACTAGGGCAACGCAATAGCCTCGCTCAAATAGGCTCGCACATGTCGGATTCCATCTAATCCAACCGTTCGTAAAAGACTCGAGTGTCGTACTCGAAGCGAACCGAGCCTGCGCTCTGAAATTTTTCAAAGATTGATGCCAACTCATCGACCATCGGCTGAAACTTCGGACTGGAGGCCTCAGGCGTGTAGGACGATGAAAGCAAACGACCGCGGAGCGCCTGGAAGTCGAACTCCTGGTGGTTGGGAAATTGTGCAAATTTTGGAGTTCGCGGTGTAAAGAATTCCTTAAGGAGCGGTTCCGCGTTTTCGTGTCTGACTTCGTGGTAATCAGTGCCGTAAGTCAGGAGCAGTTGTTCATATGCCCGTAGGAAGGTCGTCGTGTCCGTCTGTCGCTCATTCCAGATCACGACGACCCAGCCGTTGCGCTTCAGAATACGCGCGCACTCCTCCTTTGCTCTGGGCAGGTCAAACCAATGAAATGCCTGACCGGCGATGACGAAATCGACGCTCTGGTTATCAAGCGTCGTGGATTCGGCAGTGCCGTCGATGCTTCGAAAGTTTTTACAGTCGGCGAGAATCGACTCAGCAGCCTGACGCATAGCCGCATTCGGCTCAACGCCAATGACTAAGTTTCCGTTTTTGAGGAATAGTTCGGAGAGCTTTCCGGTGCCTGAGCCCACGTCTGCAATTATCGACTCCGAAGTCAGGCCACACTCGTCTTTCAGCAAATCAACGATTGCCGATGGATAATCCGGCCGGTATCGGGCGTAGTTTTCTACGCGACTTGAAAAACGCTCAATTGATTGCATTCTTATATGTTCGATACACTTCAGTTTGTCGATGACTCGCGGCAGATTCAACTAACATGGCAGCTAGACGTCTCGGCAACTCATCGACAAACTAAAGTGTATCGGACATACGAGTTGGTTGCGAAGGAAAGTAGCGAACAGCCAGCCGGTGAGCGAGTAACAACGCCAGGATAAAACCAAAAGTCAGCGGTAGTCGCACGTCTGACTTCACCAGCATCCAAAAATGCAATACACCCAGGATCGCCGCAACGTACACGACGCGGTGCAAACGCGCCCAGGTTTTTCCGCCCAGCCTCTTTACCATCTTGTTTGTCGAGGTTATCGCCAGTGGCACCATCAAAAGGAATGCGGTCATCCCGACAAGTATGAATCGACGTTGCGTAACATCACTGACAATGCTTCTTAGATTGAAGAACTGATCGAACCAGACATAGGTCAGCAGGTGCAGCGCTCCGTAGAAGAAAGCGAACAGGCCAATCATTCGGCGCGCTTTCACCAGATCATTAACCCCAAAGATTTTGCGCAATGGCGTGATCGAAAGCGTCAGCAGAAGAAAGACCAGCGTCAGCATGCCCGTGGTTCGTGTGACGAACTCCAAAGGATTCGGGCCTACTTTTTTGAAGTAAAGATCCCAGAGGAGCAGGGAAAGGGGGATTAGGGAGTTTATGAAGATGGCAATCTTTGTGAATTGCACGGCTCAAATTCCAGATCTCAAATCATCTCAAGTCTCAATTCTCAATTCTCAAATCTCAAATCTCAAATCTCCCGAGCCTGGAAGTCAGAACCTAGCTGAAACCGAACACTAACCCAATCGAATTCCAGCCTCAGAAGTACCTCACCAAATCCATCCCTTCATAAAGATGCGCCACCTGTTCCCCATATCCATTGAACAGAAGAGTCTTACGGCGGTTGAATTCACCGATCCGGCGCTCCGTCGCCTGGCTCCAACGCGGATGCGGCACCGAGGGGTTTACATTCGAATAGAACCCATACTCATACGGCGTCTCATTATTCCATGTCGTCGGCGGCTGACCGTCAACAAGCGTGATCTTCACAATAGACTTAATACTCTTAAATCCATACTTCCAGGGAACAACGAGTCGCAAAGGTGCGCCATCCTGTGGAGGCAGCGTCTTGCCGTAAAGCCCCGTCGCCAGAATCGTCAGCGGATGCATCGCTTCATCGAGCCTAAGCCCCTCGACGTAGGGCCACTCCAAGACTCCCGTGCTTTGATTAGGCATTCGGTTGGGATCATAAAGTGTTTGAAATGCCACATATTTTGCCTGTGAATTCGGTTCGACCTTTTCGAGCAACTTGTAGAGTGGAAATCCAATCCACGGAATTACCATCGACCATCCTTCAACGCACCTCAGCCTGTAAACTCGTTCTTCCAAGTCGAGCTTTAGCAACTCGTCGATATCGAACGTCCTCGGATTGTTTACCAATCCTGATACCGAAACCGTCCATGGCCTTGTGACAAAACCTTTTGCCGCATACGCGACTCCGTCTTTCGACGTATCAAACTCGTAGAAGTTGTTGTAATTCGTGATGTCTTCAAGTGGAGTTAGTGTTTCTGACGTTCGATAACCCCTTTGCATCGCTTCTTGCTCTGGCACCGTGGTCGACTGGTTGAGCTTCACGCCTTCAGCCTTTTCAGGCGGAGGCGGATTCAGTGTGCGGTACAGAAGTGTTGTTGCCGTTGCAGTCCCGGCCAACACGGCTGCGCGCATGAATAACCGACGATTCAGATAAGTCTTCTGATCGGTGATCTCGCTCGCCTTGATGTCGTCCGGTTTCTTGATAAGCATTACAGACTAGAGTTTAAGAATTTCGCCGCAGATTTGCACCGTAACACACGAATCAGAGAGAAAAACTACTAAGCCTTGGATGCTGTCTTTCTGATCCGTGTTTATCTGTGCAATCGCGGCTGAAATGTTACGAGGATTGCCGCCGCGTCCTCGTATAGCATAGTATCCCGACGCTTTTGTGTCGCCTGAACCGAAAAGGACGCACAGGTGGACGGACCGTCACCCCCAGCCGCAGAAACATCCGAACCAAAACGCACCGACAAGGCTGAATTGCGCAGCCAACTGATTCGCTGGCTAATTGTGTTTGCGATAGCCGGTGGGATCCTGCTAGCGCCGGTACCTGAAGGAATTACAGTTCAGTCGTGGCGACTACTCGCAGTCTTTGCGGCAACTATTGCGGGTTCTATCGTGCGACCGGTGCCGGGTCCTGCAATGGTGCTAATCGGTGTGTCGGCGCTTGCGATCTTTCAAATCCTCCCAATTGAACAAGCGCTTGGCGGTTATGCAGATCCCATTGTGTGGATGGTGCTCGCGGCCTTCTTCATTTCAAGAGGAATGATGAAAACGGGGTTGGGCCGGCGCATCGCATTTCTCTTCATAAAGGCTATCGGTCGTCATTCACTTGGACTTACTTATGCGCTCGCATCAACTGACGTGTTGCTCGCGACAGTTATTCCATCAACTGGCGCCCGGTCAGGTGGAATTGTTTTTCCGATTGCGAAGAGTCTTGCAGAAGCTTACGAGTCGCACCCTGGAGTCACGGCAAGGCGGTTGGGTGCGTTTCTGATGACCTCTGTATATCAATGTGACGTCATTGTTTGTGCGATGTTTCTTACGGGTCAGGCTTCGAATCCGTTGATAGCGAAGCTTGCACGGGACCTTACCGGCATTGAGATCACATACGCTCGCTGGATTCTCGCCTCGATAGTTCCAGCCTTGGCTAGTTTGATTCTCGTACCTCTGGTCATCTACAAGATCTATCCTCCGGAAATCAAACACACGCCGGCTGCTTCGGAGTTTGCCTCAAAAGAACTGCGGTCAATGGGACCGATGAAGTGGCCCGAATGGGTTATGTTTTTCGTGTTTGGTCTGGTTGCTTTGCTTTGGATGACGAGCCGGTTTCATAGCATCCACTACGCGGCCGTTGCATTGTTAGGCATTTGCGTCCTTTTGCTTACCGGCGTGTTGAATTGGGACGACCTGGTTGATGAACGCGGCGCCTGGGGAGTTTTCATCTGGTACGGCGGCCTAATCAAAATGGCTGAGGCTCTTAGTCAAACTGGCATTACAAAACGATTTGCCGATTCTGCGGCTTCGTTCACGGTTGGTTGGAAGTGGTGGATAGCGTTGGCAGTACTACTCTTGATCTACTTCTACGCGCACTATGGATTCGCAAGCATCACTGCGCATGCGACTGCGATGTACACACCATTTCTCGTTGTGATTCTTGCAGCGGGCACGCCACCATATCTCGCAGCTCTTTCGTTGGCGTATTTTTCAAACCTCGGAGCGTCGTTAACTCATTACGGCACAACACCCGCTCCAATTTATTTTGGCGCTGACTATCTAAAGCAGCGTACCTGGTGGTGGGTCGGATTGATAACCTCGTTCGTCACGATCATTGTTTGGACGTTGCTCGGATTCACCTGGTGGAAGGTTCTAAAGTTGTGGTAGCGAAAGCAGATTAAGAGATTACGAATAAAGGGTGAACCTGTTGTTGAACCCAGCTGCATTGATCTAAATCTGTGTAATCTGCGTAATCTGTGGATCCGCTTTTTGTTGAGGTTCGAGTATGGCCGGCTATTCGGGAACACCTTTACCCAAGAAGTTGGGAATCAAAGAAAACTTTCGTATCGGCCTGGTTAACCCTCCGAAGTCGTTCGTTCCGCAACTCGGTGAGCTCCCTTCAAAAACAAAAATCGTCAGTAGCTTGAAAGCGCCACTCGATCTCATTGTCGTGTTCGTGGATCGCGAAACCACACTCTCTGGGCGGTTTCCAGTGCTAGCAGAGAAGCTTTCACCTGACGGTATGATTTGGGTGGCTTGGCCGAAAAAGAGTTCGGGCGTTAAAACGGATCTCACGTTCGATAACGTGCAGCGAACTGGCCTCGACTGTGGACTCGTCGACGTAAAGATCTGCGCGATTGATGACACTTGGTCGGGCCTGAAATTTGTTTATCGAGTGAAAGATCGAAAGCGAATTGAAGCGAGCAGACGCGCCTGAAAAGTTTTCCACAGATTCTGAGGAAATCGATGTGGAAATCGACACGATTAGTTTTACAAAGCTGTTACAAATGCGCAGTTACAACATTTTGCACACGTCAGCGGCGTGCGTCGAAACCCTTGCGTGCTAACACTTGAGTTGTTTGCGCGATTCAAATATCAACATTGGTCCAATTCCTGATGTCAGGCAGTCGAGGCAGTGAATATCTTTTCGATCGACGCTTCGAAAAACGATTGCTCTACTAATTGTGGGCCCAAAGAAAAACGACTCGAATGTGTTGCGCGAAACAGACGGCGAACGCTTTTTGAACCGAACACTGAATTCATTTTTCCGAACAATTCTAACGATCGTCTGTTGAGTAATGTCGTTCGCGGATGATCATTTTCGCAACTTGCTATGTGTGATCCGATCACCTATCCTCACGCTATTGAATTGTTTGCGTCGTGTTAATTGAAGAAAAGAATTCGCGATTGTGTTCACCTTTTTCATAACTGAATTTGATCGCTAAATAGCATTAAATTGTTGTTGCAAAAAATTCTTCGATCACTATAATGCGAATCCCTCGCTGAGCGATTGATTGCCGAAGTTAGTTTTGATCAGCGGCCTGGTTTTTGAGTTCGTTAGAAGGTTTGCTCGCACTCATTTATTTTCTCGCAATTTGCCCGGAAGCCTCCTGCGAAATTCAGTTCAGGTAAGTTTTGGGGCGCGGTTCTGGTAAGCCGCGCATGGCAATCTAGGCGGCGCCCTAGTTAGGGCACCTCGCCAAACAATCAATTCAAATCGAAACTCCGCGGCGGTAATGCAGTACCGGACGACGGAGGTGTGTTTACAAAAAAGTTGTCGCACCAGTGTGCCCAGTGGAGTGCGGAGAGATGAAACCAGATCCCCAGATAACGCTTGAACAAAAACATTGTCCTATTTGCGCGCAGGATCTCTTAGTGTCTGAATTCGGGATTTGTCGCGCGCGAAAAGATGGTCGCAACCTTTATTGCAAGAGTTGCATTCGAAACAAGGTTACACAAAGTCGGCGGGCGTTGAAGGAATACAAATCAGCCAGAAAGAAATACATCGCACAACAGATCGAAGTCAGCGAGTATCTGTCACACGAGTCAAGCTACGGAGGTCAACAGCCTTCGAAGCCGCTCAGCAAACTCTCCCCGGTTGAGCGTGTCCGCGATTCCATTCGCAGAGGCGCCCGCACACAAAAAG
>DATJKB010000133.1:0-4363 GCA_035491875.1 Pyrinomonadaceae bacterium
GGTCTTTTCGGCCACAGGAGGTACCCAGATTTGAGGCGTTTTGCTAAAACACTCAGCAGAATAGGCGGTCTCGCTCTACTTACGACGGCGTTGTGCTGCGTCCTATTGGCGCTGGTCGGAATAACTCACCGCGTGCGCTCGGCTGTGCACACATTTCGGCAGACCAACCGCGGTACGGTGGTACGAACCGTCGAGGTGGAACACACACGTCGAACCTATTGGCTTCACATTCCAACCTCTTACGACAAAACCAAAACGGTTCCGCTCGTTCTTGTTTTTCACGGAGGAGGTGGCCAACCGCAACAGATCGAACGTCACACAGGATTCAGTGATCTAGCGGATCGCGAGGGCTTCATTGTCGCGTATCCCGAAGGTATTGATAAGCATTGGAACGATGGACGAGAGAACGCGCCGCAAGTAGATGATGTCAAATTTGTAAGCGCTCTGATCGAAGACACTGCGCGGAGCTTTAATGTCGATCGCAAACGGATCTATGCAACCGGGATCTCAAATGGCGGGATGTTTTCGCAACGCTTAGCTTGCGAACTCTCGGGAACAATGGCCGCTATCGCTTCTGTTGCTGCGACCATGCCTGAGGCTTTATCGGTTCGCTGTAAGCCGGTGAAACCAATTTCAGTTTTGATCATTCATGGTACGAATGATCCGCTGATCCCATACCAAGGTGGTGCGCTGACAAGAACGGCTCTGGGTGGGAATGTATTGTCCGCACCCGACGCGATCAAATTCTGGGCGACTCACAACAAGTGCTCTGCAAACCCAGTTACTGTTCAATTGCCGGACCGTGATCCTGAAGACGGGACACGCATTCGACGTGAACGCTACTCGCCATGCGCTGTTGGCGTGGAAGTCGAATTAGATACGGTTGACGGGGGCGGACACACACTGCCGGGCAGTCGTCAGTATTTACCGGAGCGACTGATCGGCAGAACAAGCAGGGATATGGACGGCAGTGAATTCATTTGGACCTTCTTTAAGCGCCTCTCAGAAAAGTAGGGGGTCCTAGGGTCATCAAATCCCACCGACGCTGAAACGAATTCAGCGGCATTCTCATATACCTGTAGTCATTCTTCATCTGAGGAGAGCCCGACATGAATCCCCCACCGGCAGCGCCACTCAACAACGAATTCATTATCTCGTTCTTCCGACTTCGTAAGGCCCTTGGCATCATAGGAATAGCCATGCCATTCATCGTAAAGATCGGAGCGTATGTATTTGATAAAGTTCCTTCAAACACTTCGATCAGCGCTTATTACTACACGAGTATGAGGGACGTCTTTGTTGGGACGCTCGTCGCGACCGGCGTGTTTCTCTTTTGCTATCGCGGTCCGGACAAACAAGACAATTGGTTAACTAATATCGCTGGGCTGTGCGCTATAGGTATCGCGCTACTCCCAACAGACCCGACGTACCATCCGCTAATTCAGGCGAAGTTTCCTAATTTGTTTACCGGCGAGTGCTATACAAATCACGGCCCTCTTGGGTATCACTTCGTTTTTGCCGCAGCGTTCTTCCTGATCATCAGCTATCTCGCCATCTTTCGCTTCACGAAACCCAGCCAAACAAAGATTACCGAGCGGAAGAGATCGCGGAACAAGGTCTACGTGATTTGCGGCATAATCATGGCTCTTAGTTTGGTTGCAATTGCGGTCATAAAGTTGGTTTCAAAAGCGGAGGAACGCATTTACTTACCCGAAACCGTCGCACTCGTTGCCTTCGGCATTGCGTGGTTAACGAAGGGACAAGCGTTTCTCAAGGACAAAGACATAATCCCTGCGAGCGCTGCGTAGATTCTGCGCCATCTAAACTCGGTCCTACCGCGAGAGTTCGGGAAATGGCACCCATGAAGGGTGCCATTCTCACAAACGGACGCGTGCATTCAGACGGGATGAGCATCGACCGGGAAAGGTGGCGATCAATCCTCGCACGATCTAATTAAATACTGCCGTCGAACAGGCAGTCACGGTTGCTGAATCAACAGCGGCATTTCCGTGACGACCTGCAGTTCGAGCAAGGAGTAAAGACGCCGGTCGATCTGAAAGAACATCGCCGATTTCTTTGTTGGTATCACCTTCTCGATGATCGGAATGTATCTCTGCCGCGTTTGGGCAATCTCGACCAACAGCTGGCCCCACCGCTTCATAAATGCACTCGCCTCAGCATCGGTCATCGTTTTCTGTTTGGCCACAAAGTCCTTAACCGCACCGTAAAACTGATCATACGGCTTGGTAATGTCGGCGATGTATTGATCGTAGACTGGCCAGAACTTCGTGGCTTCCGTCTCAGTCAGTGACATATTCAGCGCGATGATTTTCTTTTTCTCGCTCCGCAAATCTCGTCGAAGAAGCGCCAAGTCCCTTTCGACCTCGACGCCTGTGGCGGTCTCTCTTTGTGCGACAGCCGTAACGTTGGCCGCAATCAACGCTGACAGCAGCACGACGATTGAAAATAGGGTCTTCATATTCATCTCCCGGTCATCAGTCAGTGATCTCGTGAACCGGCAGATCTTATTCGGTGGCAGATTCCCAGATAACTGTAAAAATTAACAGTGCTGGCTGGTTCAGGATTTCGGGATCAACCCTTACTGGTTGGAAGGTAAGAGGAAAAGATCAAAGGTGAGACTAGCCGGCAGCTCGGTGCTCTTTTGACGACGCGCTCTTTTCAAGACATTCTCGGGAGCAGTATTGCGCCAGGCCCCCACTAAGTTTCAGGGCCCGATCCTCCGGAATCCACGTTTCACAACTTTCGCAGCGAACTAGCTTGTGCTCAGCCCTGGGGTTCGTCCGTCGCGCGGGTGAGGCAGTGCTCTGCGTGTCCCCTAAAAACTTCAGGGCCTTATGAACCAGCTGAATGTAAGGACGCAAGCGTGAGTAAACGAAGATGAATACAAGTCCAACGAGAGCGGCTATGACGAGATATTTCAAGGTGTGTTAGATGATCGAAGTAGAGACTTCGTTAACCCCGATCTTCGCCGGAATTATTTGAGCCGTATGGCTCATCGTTAGATCGACGGCGTGGCATTGGGTCAGTGGCTCGACGGCGGGGCTGTGAATCTCTGGCGCGGCGATCGATGCTTCCGGTGGGGAGTCCGCGTCCGTGTACTGCTTCTTCAAGGATTCTGGTGATCTCCTGCGACAGCGTCCGATGTTCCGCGGCTGCGCGGCGGCGAAGGGACTCTTTCAAATGGTTGGGTACGTATGCACCAATGAACACGCCTTTCCGATTTGCCATTTATCGTCGCCTCACGTTCGTCCACCTGATGGAAAAGCGCCTCGCAAATAATGAACAGGTCTGTAAGCCGAATTCTGTATCCCGATGAATCGGGATGGCGATCATTCATCTAGGCCAGTCGTTGCCGATTGGCTCAAGCGACCTACCCGGAGGTCGTAGTTGCTGATTCCCTTTTCCAAGATCTGAGATCTGAGATTTGAGATTCAACAACATCGGGCGGGCAGCCCTTTTGACGCCTCCCTATTTGGTCTTGCACTGCGAGGAGTTTGCCTGGCCACGCGTGTTACCACGCGCGCCGGTGCGCTCTTACATTAAGCCCCGAAGGACCGCACCGTTTCACCCATCACCCCTTGAGATCTCAAATTTGAAATCTCAGATCTCAGAAAAATTTTCCAAGATGCGAGGCTGGTCTGTTTTCTGTTGCACTTGTCGTCGACCCTGGTGGATTAAATCTCAAATCTGAGATCTGAGATTTTTCCGCTGAAGTCGCCCCGCCGTTAGCGGGCTCGCTGCCCTGTAGTGTTCGGACTTTCCTCTCCCGGCTTTTTGAGTTCTCTCACATCAAATCAGGAATCTGAAGGTTCAGATCTCAAACTGCCAGCAGCAACCGCCCGACCTGTTCCTGTTGCAAGGCTCGGGGATTATAGCAAACCGATGTTCAACCGGTATAGCACATTGGAAGATCGCTTTTAACTACGGCGAACTCCCTCCCGGGTCACACCAATTCTTCACCCAAAGTACTTGAATCCAACGCGTAAACCGTTGATTACATTCAACGGCAACGCCATTGCCAAGCTGATCGATGCGACTGTATGAGACGCCGCCAGGGCGAAAAGATTTGCCTCGCGCTGGTAAATCGCCGCCCAAATAAGACCGCCGAAAAGAGTAAGGGCAGCCAGCACGGGGTTTGGCAGGTGAAGGATGGCGAACACGGTAGCTACCAGTAGGATGCTCTTGCCGCCTGTTCCCAGCGCCGTTTGTGCTCGACGATTTATGTAACCCTGAAGCGCGTATTGCTGAAACAGTGCCCAAGCCGGGACGAGCAGAAGCCGGAGACGAAGCAAACGGGGCAGCGCCGGTGGACCAGTTAAATACCATCCAACCAGGAAGATGA
>DATJKB010000134.1:0-4373 GCA_035491875.1 Pyrinomonadaceae bacterium
GTCGGCTCAGCGCGTCGAGATATGGTTGCGGCAACAGATCCGCGCGCGTCGAAAGAAGTTGACCTAGCTTTATATATGTCGGGCCTAAGTTCTCGAGATCTTTGGCAAGCTCTTCGGCTTCGGGCACACTCGCATCCGTCAGTTCCTCCAGATCGACGCCCTCAAGTCCGGCCTCTTTAACGAGGTCCGATCGGCCGTACTTCATCAGAAGCATCGCGGCATCTTTGTAACGCTTCAGCCGCTCTGGTTTTAAGGAAACTCCCATTAGTTTTTACTCATAATCGACCCAAAGGTTGCCAAGCAACAGCTCTCGCGAGTATGCTCCCGCACGACTTGTAGGTTCAGTATTTGTCAGACTAGCGACGGAAGTCTTACGGAACGGTCACGCGAGTTCCTGTTACTACCAGTCTCACAAGTTGGCCCACGCAATTATCAATCTTTAAGGAGGTCTCTTATGGTCAGACGATTCTGCCAATTCGCCCTCGTGCTGTTGGCTAGCGTAATTGGCATTCAGGCGCAGCAACCTGCTCCTGCCGCATCACCTCAGGCGGCACGGCCGCAGGCACCAAAAACACATTTGAAGGTTGGTGACCCCGCTCCTGATTTCACGCTTCGAGCCACGGATGGAAACACCTACAAGCTGAGCGACTTCAAAGGCAAGAAGAACGTCGTACTAGCGATGTATGTATTGGCATTCACCGGTGGTTGAACGAAGGAAATGAAGGCGTATCAGGCTGATCTCGCCAAATTCGAAGCAACCGAAACTCAGGTTTTTGGCATGAGTGTAGACAGTATTCCCGCCAACCGTGAATTCGCCAAACAACTTGGAGTCACATTTCCAATACTCAGCGATTTCAAACGCACTGTGGTTAGGGATTATGGTGTCTTTATTGAAGAGCAGGGCTTTGGAAATCGTGCCACCTTCGTCATCGATAAAGAAGGCATCATTCGGCACATTGAGGAAGGAAACACTGCCGTCGACCCAACTGGCGCATACAACGCGTGCAGTATCTTCGATAAGAAGAAAACCCCACAGTGATCATTTTTACTTCGGCGGCGCGCCCGCCCGTCGGGCCGCCGCTGCATGATCTATTGCCTGCTTCAATCCCTCAGCGCTCAACACGCGAAGCATCACACCGTTAACGAAAATTGTCGGCGTGCTTCCCACGCCGTATATCTCTCCGTCAGTAATGTCGCGCTTAATCTCGCCAGCGTATGTACCGCTGTCGAGCTCGGCGTCAAATTTTTGCCGGTTCAAGCCTAATTCGCTGGCGTATTTTTTCAGCGATGGCGTGTCGAGCGCTTTTTGTCGTTTGTAAAGTAACGCGATGTATTCGAAGAATTTTCCCTGCGCATTCGCCGCATTGGCTGCTTCGGCCGCCTTTAGAGCATTCTCATGCATTGAGAGAGGAAAATCACGAACTACTAATCTGACGCTGTTGCCGTACGGCTTGAGCACCTCTTCCAGCACCGGGTGCATAAGCGCACATGACGGACATTGAAAATCAGTAAACTCAACGACTGTTACGGCGGCATTCACATCTCCGCGACTCGGGTCGTCATCCGTACTCACAGCCTGAACGGGCTGAGTTGGTTCAATGAGTAGCCAGCGAATGTTTGCGCCTTTTTGTAGCCGCGCAGACAATTCCTTCTCCAAACGCTGTCTGTCTAGCGCCTGAAGGTACTCGGCAATCTGATAGCGCACTTGTTCGAAATCACCGGTGATGCGCGCTTTGTTGTCGTCGTAGAACTTCCTAATCTCTGCTTCAGTTGGCGCCTTCGCTTTGTCAGTAATCTCAGCGCGGACGATCTGCTCTGGTCCAATCCCGCGTTTGCCGGCTTCATCCAGGAGCAACGCATCATTGATCAAACCGTCAGCTCTGGTCTTTGCTTTCTCGTAGGCGGTCATCCGTACACGATAGGCGATGGGCTTAAGTCGCTCATTGATCGCTCCCGCCTTAACTGTTTGCCCATCCACGCTCGCCACCACAGCATCATCCTTCAAGCCCGGCGTGTTGATATCTACTCCCGGGACGACGGCATGCATTTTTTTTAGTCGCTCGATGAACTGTAACGATATCTTTTCTTCTCGTTCATTCAGCAGATAGGTGGCTACTTGAGAACTGACAACCGTGCTGTCCAGGCCGGAAAACTCCTGCGGATGTTCCTCAATGAACTTCTTGACTTCAGCAGGAGTCGGCTGCGCCAGCTTGCTTGACACTTCCAGCGCATACAGTCGCTCAGTTGTTATTCCCCGCTTGCGTGCTTCCGCTTGCAGCAACAGTGTGTTGATTTGAAGATCAAGAAGCTCCTGCTTCGTTTCAGCGATCTCTCGATCCACGGATTCAACTGCCTCACGGACCGCCGGTTCAAATTCAGCGCTCGTGATGGTGCGACCGTTAATCACGACAATCGAAACGGGTGTCAACGGCGGCAGGGACTGCGCCGGTCTTGTCGGCGAAGCGGGAACTCCAGCGGGCGGAGTGGCTGGTGTGGTTGACGATTGCGTGGCCGCCGGACGCTTCGCAGGCGGTCGTTGCCGAGTTCTCTGGGCGAAGGTAGCTGAAGCCAACAGACAAATTGCCAAGGGGGTAATCAGTATTCTCATAGGTAGTTGTAGGACGCCAAAAGTGTATCGAAAACCAGAATGCGGATGATACGAGACCGTTTGTTAGAGCACAAATAGACGACTGGCGCTGCCTCCTTTGAAAAGACAGCGCCAGTTAAAATGCAAGCTGTAACCTCAGCTCAGTGGTATCTGATAATGCTTCGGCGGCGTTTCTTCACCGGCGTCCGGATCGAGAGAAGATCTTTGTGACGGCCGTTAAGAATGAAAGCCAACCCTTGATGCGTGACACCAAGCATTCTGGCAGCACGAGTGACACTGCCGCCTGAAGTCTCCAGTGCTTGTCTAATCAGATTCGCCTCGTACCGCAGAACTTCGGTTTCCAATGAATACGATTCACTGATCACCACTGGAGCAGAACGAGCTTTCTCCGTTTCACCCTTGTTATCGTTAGACCAGGCCGACGATACGAGACGACGCGCACACTCACCGAGACGCGATCGAATCTGGCGGTGTTGTGAACTCGCCAGCGACGACTCGGCCGACAGGTAATACTCGTGCAATGCCTCGGCGGATACCTGTTGGCCCAATTCTTCGATCACCGTTAATGCCGCAATGCCGCCGGCATCTGGATCACCTGCAACCTGGGCCACCTCGATCGCTCGATCAAGCGCTTTTTTGGCAGCTTCATATTGATTCAATCTCGCGAGTGCCTTGCCGTGAGTTGTTAAAGCTTCAGCAAGAATCGACTGTTCACCGCCACGCTCGAGAGATCTAACAGCGGCGCGAGCTGTCTTTTCTGCAACCTCGTTTTTCCCTTCAAGAAGTAGTGCTTGAGCTCGCGTATCGCCAGCGCCTGCGGCACCACCATGATCTCCAACACTCAAGTGAAGAGCGCGCGCCCGGTCAAGATGTTCGTATGCTTCTTTGAATCTACCGAGACTCGCAAACAAGAATCCCTCATTGTTCTCGACGCGCGCACGAAAACGCTTGTGGCCTGCTTGTTCGAAATGAAAACGCGCCGCCGCAAACTCAACCAACGCGTTGTCGATGTAGTCCTCACGGTCCTGTGACAGGCCCAGGCCCTTCAACACAATCGCAAACGAGTTGTGAAACTTGCCCTTAAGCGAATTATTCGTACTGGTGTCGAAGAGCGGAGCAGCTTCGCGATAGATTCGAAGGGCTTCGTTATAGCGAGTCGCAACCTGCTCAATAATCGCGGTGTTTAGAAGTGCTCTTAGTCGTTGTTCGCTTTCGAGATCACCGAGCGAGTCGAGCGCGGAACGCAACGTCACGCGAGCTTCGTCGAGTCCGCCTTCACGCCAGTAACAGATCGCCAAGTCGACGCGAGCTTCGGCAACTTTTTCATTGAGGCCCAGCTGCTCGAAAAGCGCTGCGCTTTCGCTGATCAAATCCTTTGCAGATTCCTGGGCGCCAGAGATTTGATTCGCACTGCCCAACCATCCGGTCAACGTTCCAGTGCGCAACAACAACTCGGCTTTTATTTCTGTCGGCGAATTATCGGTCGCTGGTCTAACACCAAGTCCCCGCCAGAGATCTCCGAGAGCTTCGCGAGCTGCTTGGAATTCGCCTGCTTCCTCCAACTCCTTGGCTGCTTCACATCGACTGAGTATGGTGTCCAGCTCCCCCAGCCTAGGGGACCAATGAACCACAGATGTTTCCAATCCCATATCGCGTCTCCAGTTCTGTTATTACGCAAGGAACCTTGCAAGCCTGCCGATTGACGGATATTATGCCCTTGTTGACCCAATTGTCTACTGGGTTTAGTCAACCTTACCGGCTAAAT
>DATJKB010000135.1:0-7208 GCA_035491875.1 Pyrinomonadaceae bacterium
GAAATACCAATCACGAGCGAGATTCATCACGTTGTGGTAGTACTGGATGTCTGACTCGAGAATCTCGCCTGTACGTGGATCGTGAACGTGTGGTCCAGACGCATTTTCAATCGTGGACGGCAGGTAGCGAATCACTGAATATCGCGCATCTTCTGGATCCCAATTCGGGTCTTCAGTTTTTGATGGAGCTTCCTTCGCGATGATCGCGTTCTTGAAGCCGGCCGCTTCAAAAGCCGGCTGCCAGTCTTCAATTCCCTTCTTGATCCACTTGACCCACTTGGTCGGAGTTGCCGGGTCAACGTAATAAACTATCGGTTTCACTGGCTCGGAAATCTCCGCATTCGGATCTTTCTTTTCCAGCCGCCAACGAGTGATGTAGATCCTTTGCGGCGAACGATGCTCATCAACCCCGTAGTCGTAGTTTCTGACACTGAAGTAGCCGACGCGCTCATCGAAACGACGCGGCATCATCGGTGTGTCCGGCAGCTTCACCATGCTGTAGTGCATCACGACGGTAGCGTTCGTTCCGGCGCGCATACCTTGCGCAAACGGATTTGGCTGCGGTTGCGGTCCACCACCACCCCCTGCCGGAGCGATGTCTGGAGGCGAAGTGTAGGTTTGCGAAACCTCAACTTCGATATTCGTCGGGAAGGATTTCGTTTTCTCGATAAACGAGCGGGTCGCGTCGAAACCGCGTGCTCGCAATCTCGTGCGTGCGCTGAATTCGGTGACTTCAGTAGTGAACAATCGGGTGACGTCGATCACGGCCGCATCGTCTTTGCCAAACGACTCGGTGTTGAAGACCATTATGATCGTGTCATTGTTCGAGGCCTGAACTGCGCGTGAAACGGGAAGCTTCGGATCAGCGACCACGTCATACGCGACGTTCCTCAGCAGTATTCGATTACCTTTGCGTTCCCACCGAACTACGCGATTGCCGTTGGCCTGTCCGCCATAGCCGACACCCAGTGTTGTTCGGGCAATCTGGCTGACCCAAAGAAACTCTTTGTCGAGTTGGCTCTTCGGAATTTCGTAGTAAACCTTCTCTTTAATCGTGTGAACAGTGAAGATGCCCGGGTCTGACTTGGCGTCTTTCGTGATGACCCTGTCGTAAGGCCGTGGTTCTGTCGTCTGCTCCGGACGGCCGGGACGTTCTTGACCCTGACCTTGGCCACCGGCGGGCGGTGTCGAAGGTGGATCCTGCGCGTGTGATCGAGGCGAAATAATGAAAGCCGCGACTATGAAGAAAAGCACAAGACCAGATACGGGCAGATAACGAGATCGCATTCGCATGCGTTTGCTCCTTCCAATGAGTTGTGAATTATCGAGTGCAGGCTTCGGCTCGAGCGATTCAGTACCGTTCGCGATAGCGGACGGCCCGGATTCAATTCGCCTCAATCTTAAGTGTTGGCCGTTCGCTATCGCGAACGGTACTGAATCGCGTGGGTGAACCGAATTGAATTGCTGAATAAAACGGCTGACGTGCTTTCGATTTGTCAGCGGGACGAAAGTCTAACTATTGGCTGGCAGAACAATAAGCGGATTTACACGGGCAGTCAAATGCGAGAGGCGTCAAAGCAGTTGAGATGTCGGAGGGAGTTCGACGCTAAGCCTTTCGACTTATTAATCTGTTCCGTTGCGGGGGCTTCCCTGCTCTCTGTGAATCATTAGACGGCATCCGATCCGACAAGAGTGGAAGGGGGTTGATTGAGCCGCCCGTTGCATAGATTCCAAAGTGAAGATGGGGCGGTGTGCCCTGTGCGTTACCGGTTGTGCCGACATAGCCAAGAACCGTTCGCGGCGTGACCCAGTCGCCTTCTTTTAACTGCGGTGCATAGGAGTCGAGGTGCGCGTAATAGTAAACACGTCCGCCGCGACCGATCACTGAAACTGTTTGCCCGCCTAGATTATTCTCGCCAATGTTGTAGACATATCCGGACGTTGCTGAAAGTATGGGCGTGCCTTTAGCCGCAAAAATATCCTGGCCTTCATGAGTACGATTAGTGCCGCGCGGAGCGCCCCATGTGTCCGCGATCTGTTGTTTGCGAACATTCTCAAGGGGCATCGCTAAACGCGAATCAGGAGTTTGAGTGTACAGTTTGGCGACGTGGAGATAGAAAACAGCAGTATCGCGAATTGAGCCGCCGATCCCTGACACCAGCATGATAAACACCAAGATCGATAATCCACCAACCCAGGTTGTCGTTCTCATACGCCCTTTGGGATGCCTGCCGCGATTTGCGCGTTGCGCTTTAACTGGGATATCGATGCGCGTTTGCGGATTCACAAGAACGCAAACGAACCGGGAGTCTTACTGGTTCCAGTAAACTACTCGGACGGGACAATAGCCCGACCGTGAGGCAGGGCTCAACAGTTCCGGATGGCTCAACGGTTTGGACTGGGGTGACGATTTCACATCAATCGCCGCGTGGGATATTATGACGCGCATTCGCATCATATCGCAGTTTAGATTCGCTCGTTTGAAGGTTTTTCTATGGCTGCCGATTCGAAGCTTTTCCAACAGTTTCTTGATGAATTTGAGCAGACAGTTGAGTCGACTGCTACCCGACTACTCTCACTGAGTGAAGAGCAGATCCAGGAAGCACGCGGCGAAGATAAGTGGGCTCGAAAACAAATCCTTGGGCATCTGATCGATTCGGCCGCTAATAATCACCAGCGATTCGTTAAGGCGCAGTTTAACAACGCGCTCGTATTTCCTGGATATGAGCAAGAACGATGGGTCGACGTTCAGCGCTACAACGATGAAGATTGGTCGCAATTGGTGCAGCTGTGGAAACTCTACAACTTGCACCTGGCGCACCTTGCGTCGTTTATATCGCCCGAGATTCTGAGAGACGAGCGCACCGAACATAATCTAGACGTGATCGCCTGGCAACCCGTGGACAAGAGAGAGCCTGTAACACTCGAGTATTTCATCCGGGACTATGCCGGCCATATGAGACATCATTTGGATCAGATATTTGAGAGCGTCTGACCGATTTCGAATTTGGGATTTCGGATTTCGGATTTATTTTGAGCCGCAGATTTTCACGGATAAACACCGATAAGATATAGACAGCGAACTAATGCTTTCTTTTTTGATATATGACTTCGTTGATATGACGTCGTTCTGATCAGTGTTCATCGGCGTGTATCTGCGGCTGATTAATTCGCCACAATTCGAAATCCGAAATCATTCGTAGGAGATTCATCCATGGCCCATACAATCGAAGAACTGAAACATAAAACTGTCGCTGATCTTCGCGAAATCGCGAAGGGGATTGATCATGAAGCGGTGCAAGGCTACACCCAGATGAATAAGGAGCACTTGATTTACGCTCTCGCAAAAGCCCTGGGAATTCAGCATGAGCACCACGATGTTATCGGCGTCGATAAAGCCGCGATTAAGGCGCGGATCCGCGAACTAAAAACCAAACGCGAAGCAGCCTTGGCCGCGCACGATCACGCTCAACTCAAGGCCGTCCGCCGAAATATTCACCGACTAAAACGGCAAATCCACAAAGCTACTGTGTAGGATACGTCGATGTGTCGATCCTAATTGTTGACAATCCCTGCAAACTGAAATAGAAACTGCGGGCAGAATTCTTCTTTCCTAAATCAGCAAAATATAAAGAGAGGTCGCCAATGAAGATCAACTTGAGCGTGAATGGTGTCGCTCATCAAAGCGACGTCGAGCCTCGCCTGTTGCTCGTGCACTATCTGCGAGACGTCCTGGCACTTACGGGAACACATGTGGGATGCGAAACATCCCTGTGCGGTGCCTGTACAGTCATGATCGATGGTCAGGCGGTAAAGTCGTGCACGATGTTCGCGGTGCAGGCTGACGGCGCGGAGGTCAAAACCATCGAGGGCTTTGCGCAGAACGGTGACCTTCATCCGGTCCAGGAAGGTTTCTGGGAATGTCATGGTTTGCAGTGCGGATACTGCACTCCGGGAATGATCGTTACCGCAGCCCAATTGTTGGACAGGAACGCGAACCCGTCACGCGAAGAGATCTGCCATGGTCTCGATGGCAATCTCTGCCGTTGCACTGGTTATCAACACATCATTGAAGCCGTTGAATACGCTGCGAAGAAAGCAGCCGGGTGATTGACGTTTGATCTTAGGTCTTAGGCCTTTGGCCTTGGTTTTGACCTCTTGATACTGGCTAAGGCAAAAGACCAAAGGCCAAAGACCAAAACCCTACAAAGGAGCCGTCATGGCAACAACGAAATACGTCGGGCAACGAATAAAGCGAACTGAAGACCCGCGTTTGATCAAAGGGTTGGCCCATTATGTCGATGATATCCGCCTGCCCGACACTCTACACGTTTGCTTTGTCCGTTCTATCTACGCGCACGCCCGCATAAACTCAATCGACACGAGCGCCGCATTAGCAGCGCCTGGCGTCGTAGCTGTTTACACCGGCAAAGACATTGCCGGAAAACTTGGCCCAGTGCCGTGCGCGAGCGCTCTACCAGATTTGAAGGTGCCGGACTTTCGAGCACTCGCCGGCGACAAAGTCCTGTTCGTTGGACACCCGATTGCAGCGGTTGTCGCCACTGATCGCTATGCCGCGCGGGATGCTGTCGATTTGGTGATGATCGACTACGAAGACTTACCTGCGGTTGTCGATGTGGAAGAAGCCGCAAAGGGCGGGACAGTAATCCACGAGAACTTCGCGGATAATATTGCCTACAAGTTGACCGCCGGCGAAGGCGATATCGACGCCAGCCTCGGCGCAGCCGATCGGGTCGTCAAACAGCGAATCCTCCACAGCCGACTCGCACCTATCGCGATGGAACCACGCGGCGTACTCGCTCGCTATTTTCCTGGCGAAGAGGAATTGACTGTTTGGTCGTCAACTCAGATTCCGCACTTACTCCGAACACAACTGGCGCTGATGATCGGCTTCCCGGAAAACAAACTTCGTGTGATCACCCCGGAAGTCGGCGGGGGCTTTGGTTCGAAGTTAAATGTCTACGGCGAGGAGGCTCTACTCGGTTGGATCTCGGTGCAGTTAGGGAAACCCGTGAAGTGGATTGAAACTCGTCGCGAGAATATTCAAGCAACGATTCACGGTCGCGGCCAAGTCGGATACATCGAAATTGGATTCAAGAACGACGGCACGATCACCGGTCTGCGCTACAACGTCTTTGCAGATCTCGGTGCGTATCATCAACTGCTGACGCCGGCGATTCCCACCTTAACCGGACTGATGCTCTCGGGCGCGTACAAGATTCCGGCAATTCAAATCAACATCACCGCGTGCTTCACAAACAAGATGGCCACCGACGCCTATCGAGGCGCCGGACGCCCGGAAGCAACCTACGTTGTAGAACGTGGGATGGACCTTGTAGCGGCCGAACTGGGAATCGATGCGGCCGAGATAAGACGTCGAAACTTCCCTGCCGCAAACGAGTTTCCGTTTCATACCGCCACGGGTCTCGACTACGACAGCGGTAACTACGAAGCCGCTCTCGATAAGGCGCAACAGATCATCGGTTATGCAAAGTTAAGAGAAGAACAGAAGAAGGCGCGAGACGAAGGACGTCTGATCGGAATCGGTGTTTCGACCTACGTCGAGATTTGTGCCCTTGGCCCATCCGCTGCGATGCCCGCCGGCGGCTGGGAAAGCGCGACTGTTCGCATCGAGCCGACGGGAAAGGTAACGGTCTTAACAGGTGCGTCGCCTCACGGTCAGGGCCAGGAAACATCGTTCGCCCAAATCGCTGCTGATGAACTCGGCGTTGATCTCAAAGACGTCACCGTCATTCACGGCGATACCGGTATCGTTCAATACGGTATTGGAACGTTCGGAAGCCGCGCAACTGCGGTTGGTGGAACAGCTGTTCTTATCGCTATTCAAAAGTTGAAAGAGAAGGCACAGAAGATCGCTGCTCACATGCTGCAAGCCGATGCTTCGCGACTTTCGTTTGAAGGAGGGCGTTATTCGTTGCCGGCGGCGAGCGCGGCAGCTGTTGGATCTTCCGATCCCGTAGTGCCGGTCGGTGAAGCACCAGCAGGAGCGCTTCCCGAACCTGAAACCGAGGGTCGCACGAGCCTAACCATCCAGGAGATCGCGCTCGCTGCCCACATCGCGAAGGATATTCCTCCGGATACAGAGCCTGGCCTTTCTGCAACCTACTTCTTCGAGCCCAAGAATTTCACTTTTCCCTTCGGTACGCACATCGCTGTCGTTGAAGTCGATCGCGATACTGGCGACATCAAGTTTCAGCGTTACGTCGCCGTTGACGATTGCGGCAAAGTAATCAATCCCTTACTCGTCGATGGTCAGGTCCACGGCGGAATTGTTCAGTCGATTGGTCAGGCGTTGTACGAAGAAGTTGTTTACGACGAACAGGGCCAACTCGTAACCGGTACCTTGATGGATTACGCGCTGCCTCGTGCGTCACACATTCCGAATTTCGAACTGGACCGCACTGAAACACCTTCACCGGTGAATCCGCTCGGAGTGAAAGGCGTTGGCGAAGCGGGCACCATAGGCGCGACTCCCGCGATCGTCGGTGCTGTGGTTGATGCACTGGCGCCGTTCGGCGTGAAACATCTCGACATGCCAATCAGGCCAGAATCAGTCTGGAAGATCATAAACAGCAGTCATTAGGAGACGACTAAAATGATCCCCGCACAATTCGATTACCAGGTTCCCGGAACTCTTGAAGAAGCAATCAATCTGTTGGCCCAGGATCCGGACGGCACAAAGGTACTCGCCGGTGGTCACAGTTTGATTCCGGCGATGAAGCTTCGGCTCGCGCAACCTGGACGCTTGGTAGACATCGCACGAATTCGCGATCTTTCCTACATTCGCGAAGACGGCAATGTCATTCTGATCGGCGCCACGACGACTCACTACGACCTTGAATCGTCAGACCTGTTGCGGAACATCTGCCCATTGCTGCCAGACTGCGCGCGAACAATCGGTGACGTTCAAGTGCGAAACAAAGGAACTATCGGCGGCAGTCTGGCCCATAACGATCCTGCCGGTGATTGGCCGGCCGCGGCGATTGCTCTAAGCGCCGACGTCGTGTTGGCGGGTCCCGGTGGTGAGCGAACCATGAAAGCGGAGGACTTCTTCGTCGATCTGCTAACGACTGCCCTTCAACCAGGCGAGATATTGCGAGAAGTTCGTATCGCAAAACCACAGGGAAAGTTTGGGCAAGCTTATCAAAAGGCCCCGCATCCGGCTT
>DATJKB010000136.1:0-8348 GCA_035491875.1 Pyrinomonadaceae bacterium
CGGCGCCAATGAGAAACACGGCTTTGAAGAGCAGGGCAAAGCCATCGATCCTGACCATGCCGTAAAAACCGTCGAGTGACACGCCCGCGGGCATGGACCACCACTGAATACCGAGCGAAACTCCGGCAAGTGCGATGCCGATCAACGCGAAGTAGGCCGTCAGTTTTGTCTTGCGATACGGAAGAATGACTTCCATTACGAGCGCGATGCACGCGCACGTCGTCAGAATCAATTCCGGCGCAATCAACTGAAGATCAGCGACGTTGAATAATGACGTTGTGTTGGCTTGGAGAAGGAACATTTAGTCGTTGGCGCTCTGTGTTGTGTGCCTAGCGGTAAGGGCTTAGTGGTAAGCGCTTAGTGCTTGGCTTTTGGTTCTTGATACCCGGTTCTTCGCTCTTCCCTCTTTGCTCTTAGCTCTTTACCGCTGCGCTCGTTCGGGAGTCGCCGGCTGCATCCCCGGAATCGGGTAGTCAGGCTTCACCTGCTTCACCACTGCATTGACGGGTTTCTCCAGGTAACCAAGGAATGGTTTTGGATAAACGCCAATCCATAGCGACAAGATCATCAGTGGCACCATGTAGGCCCACTCGCGTCCACTTAAATCCGGAAGCTTCTCGTTCTTGGGATTATCGATCGTTCCAAAGAACATACGCTGATAGAGCCACAAGAAATATCCGGCATTAAGAATGATTCCCAACGCCGCCCATCCGGCCCAGTACGGGTTCGACTCGAACGCGCCTCGCAAAGCGAGGAACTCAGAAATAAAGACGGCGAGCAATGGCAGGCCAATCGCAGTCATTACCATCCCCAAAAAGATCGCCGCGTAACCTGGCATCACGTGCGATAGACCACCAAATTCGGAAACACTTCTAGTGTGTCTTCGTTCGTAAATGATTCCGACAAGTAAGAACAGCGCGCCCGAATAGATGCCGTGATTGATCATTTGAAGCACGCCACCGTTAACGCCGTTGGGATTAAGCGCGAAGAGACCAAGCATCACCATCCCCATCGACGACACCGATGAATAAGCCACCAACTTCTTCACGTCTCCGTCTTTCTTAACCACGAAGTACATCGCGGCCAGCGCACCGTAGATGATGCTGACGATCGCGAGGAAGACCATCACGCTGCGAACGCCGAATGTTCCGAAGCTCGTGACCCACGATGATTCGTCTCTTGAAGCCGCTGGAAACATCGGCAGGTTGAAGCGGTAAAAACCGTATGTGCCAAGCTTCAGCAAGATGCCCGCAAGAATTACTGAGCCGGCTGTTGGTGCTTCGACGTGCGCGTCAGGCAGCCAGGTATGGAAGGGAAACATCGGGACCTTAATCGCGAACCCCAGAGCGAACGCAACAAACAAAAGGATCTGCATCGTGCCCATGTCCATGACAGATCCGATCGCCTGCATCTGAATAATATTGAAAGTACCCGTGCCATTCTGTGCTGCTAGTTTTACCGTGTTCTCAACGAGCTGAGTGGCTTCGGCATTTCCGGCGAGTAAATTGACTGTCGATTGACTTATCTTGGCGAACAACGCCGCGTCCTGCGTTAGGAAGTACATCTTCAAAACTCCCAAGAGCATGACGACTGAGCCAACGAGTGTGTAAAGAAAGAACTTGATTGCCGCGTAGAGTCGATTCTCACCACCCCAAATACCAATCAGGAAGTACATTGGTACGAGCGAGACTTCGAAGAACAGGTAGAACAGAAATAGATCCATCGAAGAAAAAACACCGATCACCGCAGTCTGCAATAACAGCAGAAGAACGTAGTATTCCTTCTCTCGCTTCTGAATGTAATTCCACGATGAAAGCGCGGCGATGACACCGAGAAGAGTTGTCAAAACGATCAATAAGACGGCGACTCCATCAACTCCCATCTGGTATCGGGCGCCAATGACTGGGATCCACTCGTGATCTTCAAGAAACTGCATGCCGCCGGTTGAGCGGTTGTAGGTCAACAGGTAAAGAGACGCCAGGAAATCCAGCCCAAACCACGCGGTGGCGAATTTCTTGATGAGACTCGATTGATCCTTCTTCATCAAGGCGAGGATGATGATTGCCCCTAGCGCCGGCATCCAGGTCGTAAAAGAGAGAATGTAGTGATTCATTTTTAGTTTTCGCTTTATTAAAAACGTGCCGCAATGTCAGGCCAGAACAGCAGCAGGACAGCCAACATCAAACCGAGAACCATCACCAGCGCGTAATTCTGCGTGAAGCCTGTCTGTGCCGCGCGGAACAGCGGCGACATCAATCGAATAATGAAAGCGGCGATTGTATTGACCAAGCCATCGACTAAGTACTTATCGATCCCACCAGTGATGCGACTAAACAGACGGCCCAACGATGCGAGTCCATTGACGGCGCCATCCACGACTTTTGAGTCGAAGGCATAGACAGCACGCGCTGCATCCATAGTCCGCCGCGTGATCGCCCAACCATAGATTTCATCCACCCAATACTTGTTGTAACTCGCCGTATACAGCGGACGGAGACGTTGCGCCCAGATAGCAGGGAGACGAGTATCTTTGACGTAGAAGAGAAACCCCAGTCCCATGCCGATTCCTGCAGCTATCAAAGAGATGACGATAAAGATCCACTCCGCAACCGGTTCGCTATGAACTGAGTGCTCGACGGTTTGTGCGAGTGTCGAATGGACGTTGCCATAAGGGCCTCCGGCTGCGGCGGCGTGCTCGGTTGGTATTGGCTCAGCTGCCGTTTCACCGTGCGTCGGTGCAACTCCATGTTCGCCCGCAGCTTCTTTCCCAAATTCACGCGTTACGGGATTCCAAATAACCGGATCCATCCACTTCACGATATTCAGCTTGTCACCAGGATGTTCACCCAAACCGAACGCTGGGCCAATGCCCACTAATCCGCCAATCGTCGCCAGCACAGCAAGCACGATCAGTGGAATTGTCATTGACCGCGGTGATTCGTGCGGAATGTGAACGCCATGTCCATGTCCACCGTGACCATGCGCCTCGTCTGCCTCAGTGGCAGTGTGCGCTTCAAGAAAACGCTCTTTGCCCCAGAACGTCATCGCAACCAGCCGGGTCATATAGAACGCGGTGCACGTGGCGGCGATTGTGCCTACCAGCCAAACGATCCATCCGACCGGAATGTGCTTTGTCGACGCCGCATTCCAGAGAATTTCATCCTTCGACCAGAAGCCGCTGAATGGGATGATGCCGCAGATCGCCAACCAACCGGCGAGGAACGTCAGATAGGTGATTGGCATGTACTTCCGCAGATTTCCCATCCGACGCATGTCCTGTTCGTGGTGCATGCCATGGATAACGCTGCCGGCGCCCAGGAACATCAACGCCTTGAAGAACGCGTGCGTCATCACGTGAAAGATACCGATGATGAATGCACCGACTCCGCAGGCCATGAACATGAAACCGAGTTGCGAAACTGTTGAATAGGCGAGAACTTTCTTGATGTCGTTCTGCGTAATGCCAATCGTCGCAGCGAAGATCGCCGTAGCCGCACCTACAAGCGCGACGACCAGCAACATTGTTTGCGAGTGCTGGAAGATGACGTTGGTACGCGTCACCATGTAAAGACCGGCAGTGACCATCGTCGCGGCGTGAATCAACGCAGAGACAGGAGTTGGGCCAGCCATCGCGTCCGGCAACCAAACGTGCAAAGGAAGCTGCGCTGATTTGCCGCACGCACCGATAAAGAGGCCCAGTGCAATCCACGACATCAGTCCCCAGTTTCCTAGAATTTCTATCGGATACTCTTTGGCTTGCGAGAAAACATCTGTGTATTGCGCAGTTCCGAACGTCGCAATCACTCCGAAGATCGCAAGGGCGAATCCGAAGTCGCCGATCCGGTTCGTGATGAATGCCTTGCGTGAGGCGTTTGCTGCTTCTTGACGATCGAAGTAGTAGCCAATCAGCAAGTAAGAACAGAGTCCGACTCCTTCCCACCCGACGAACATCATCAGGAAGTTCGAGCCCATTACCAGCACAAGCATCGCAAACATGAACAACCCCATGTAAGCGAAGAAGCGATAGAAGCCAGGGTCGCCATGCATGTAACCGGTTGCGAAGATGAAAATGCATAACCCGACGCCGGTCACAATCAACATGAAAATCGACGACAGCGGATCGAGTTGATAGCTCCATTCGACGTTGAGTACTGAGGAGCGTGGCTGAATTGCGCCTCCCACAAGAACCGCCGTGGTGTGCTGACGTTCCTCTGCGGGCATAGCGTTATATTTTTCGCGCGCCTGGTTCTGGAGATCGATTGAAAGCCGCTCGTCGCCACCCTGGGTTTGGTTGACCGCACCGCCGGGTATCCAATCAAACTTGAAGGCGCCATCCTGGCTGGTGACGTAAGCATTGGGCCAGTGCGCGTGAGTGCCGAAACCGTATGAAACAACTGCGGCAACGCTGATGAGAAAGGCGAGTGCGACGGAACCGACAGCAATGCCGCCGACCAGTCGCTCGGAGAAGCGAAACTTCCGACCAAATAAGCCGTTAATAGCGGCGCCTACCAGGGGCAGTAAGGGTACTAGCCAGATGTATCTGTACATAGTCAGTGGTCCGCAGTCCGTAGTCCGTTGCAACTGACAACGGACCACGGACAACGGACAAAATCACCACTTCAACAAATCAATCTCGTCTACCCAGATCGTTTCCTTGTTTCTGTAGAGCGCAATGACGATGCCGAGTCCTATTGCCGCCTCGGCCGCCGCCACAACAATCACGAACACCGTGAAGATCTGACCGGCTAAGGCGTTCACGTGATTTGTTTCCTGCAAATGCATGGAGAAAGCGATGAAGTTCAGATTGGCGGCATTCAGGATCAACTCAATCGACATGAAGATCACGATGATGTTACGGCGCGTCAGCACGCCAGCGACGCCGATGATGAACAACAACGCGGCGATGACGAGAAACTTCGACAGGTCAGGATTCTTTACGCCTCGCGCCATCTGAGCGAAGCGACCTTCGCCTGCTTCCTGAAACAGCAACACAAAAACTGAAAGTAAGATCGTCATGAGTGTGATTCAGAATCGACTTCGACGTTTGCTAAATCCGGATGTTCCTGCTGCTCCTCCGCGAGAACTTCTGGCGCAACGTCGTCGACTGAGCGTTCCTGTTTAAGTGTGCGAGCCAGCATTACCGACCCAATGATTGCTACGAGTAACAGCACGCTGGCAATTTCGAAGGGAAGCGATCCATAGCGATAAAGTGCAGCGCCAAACGTTTCGCTCTGGGTTGTGATGCTGCTGGTTAATGTCGCCCCACTCCGAAGATGTGGGTTTAGGTTGCCGGCAACCGGTTGGTTGGCAGCTTGCTGCGATCTTAGCTCTGAGAGTTTTTGATAACCGGTGTTAACGGCGAAAAGCACGCCGGCGACCAACAGAAAACAGAAAATCAGGCTGGCTGTAACTTGACGCGGTCGATTGAATATCTCTTCGGTACCCCGTTCCTGCGCGCCGACATTGACCAGCATGATCACAAACAGGAACAGCACCATGACGCCGCCGACATAGACCAGGATCTGCACTCCGGCGATGAACTCCGCGTTCGCCAGAATGAAGAGCGCTGCTACTGACACGAGTGACGAGATCAGGAAAAGCGCGCTATGGACCGCGTTGCGCGCCATGACGGTTAACAACCCCGCGAAGATCGCCGCGAGCCCAAAGAACCAGAAGAAGAATGCGGACCAGCCTGATAAGATCATTTTTGATTGAAGATTTTAGATTGACGATTGGCTTTTCGTTCTTTGCTCATGTTTCTCGCCAACGCCGTCACTCGTGATTGTGTCATTATCTTGGTTAATTCGACTGCTTCCGTCAGCAGAGGCATAACTCGTACTGTAGACATGAATCCACCATCCATAATCAGTTCAAGCCAGTAGCCGCTCTCATCAGATTCCTCTATCACAACGCCGATTTTTGCGATGAACTCCGCTCTTGATCTCGCACGGCAACTGGCTCGGTAGTTCGCTCCAACCGATGTTCCAGCTCGAACCAACTGTCCCCTGATGACTTTGCATTCAATCGTGTTGGGCAAAGCCGCAGCCAACTTAAGAACTCTTAGCGCAAATAGCTTCGTACGCTTCTTTAGATCGTCTGCATCCATGGCGTGAGGACTCCATATGCTAGATATCTCGAGTGCTTAGATATCTTTCGTAGTTAACGTTTCATTCCGGCCTTCGTATCAACTAATTCAGTGAGGGTTGTGTCTTACAATCTTCAATCTAAAATCTACAATCAAAAATGTCTTATGAGGTGTATTTCACCGTCTCTCTTCCTTGTTCCAACATCTCGCGATTCCAGACGAATCCGGCGCGCGAGTAAGTGGCTAGTTCAAAGTCCTGTGTAAGTTCTAGACATGAAGTGGGACATGCCTCCTGACACAAAGCACAGAACATGCAGCGCGAAGTATCGAAAATGAATTCGTCGAGCACTTTCTTCTTGCGCGGTTTCCCGGCGACGATGATTTCGACGTCCATCGGTATCACGTCGATGCAGTCTTCAGGACAAGCAATTGCGCACAGGTTACAGGCAATGCAAAGCGTATCGTGCGTCTCCGGATCCATATTCAGACGCGGCGCGCCATGAAAGCGCGGCGCAACGTCGGGTCGCACTTTCGGATACTGCTCCGTGTAGATCCCCTTGCCTGCGACTGAATCTTTATCCGTCAGCGCGCCGATGTTGTACTTCAACGTCAGACCGAGACCTCTTACAAGGTCCATCATGAAGAAGCGTTTGATCTTTTGCGCCAGTGTTGCTTTTGGAACTTTTACAAATGCCATAAGATATTTCCGATTTCTGATTTCCGAGTTCCGATTGCCGATTGTTCTTGCCACCAGGAGTTCCAATTGGCAATCGGCAATTGGAAATCGGCAATGTTCTTACGATACCGCCGGTTTCCCTTTCGGTACATCCACCAAACGAATATTTCTGCGTTGAGTCTTCAAATGGAAATCCCGCGAACGCCAGTTGATTCGCGATAACACCACGCCCGTTACAACCAATCCAACTAGACCCATTCCTATCACTAGTCCCTTCCCTGCGGGCGTTAAGTTCAGACGATTATCCAGTAGTTGAATTGTATCGAGCACTTTCCAGGTGTCCAGCGCTTGCGCAAGAAAAACTGTGAACGCTGACCATCCGATGTTGATCAGCGCGGCGGGAATCAGCCACTTCCAACCGATGTCCATCAGCTGATCGTAACGAAAACGCGGCAGAGTCCATCGCAACCAGAAGTAGAGGTAGAGAATAATCGATGCCTTGATTAGAAAAGCCAGCACGCAGACCAGCACATACAGGTTGTGATAGCCCTTCGCCTCAGTCCAAGCATGAACAAACGGAACATACCAACCACCGAGGTAGACGGTTGTTGCCACAGATGCGACGACAACCATCGCCGCGTATTCAGCCATGAAGAACAGCGACCAGCGCATGCCTGAATACTCCGTGTGGAATCCGGCAACCAACTCTGATTCAGCTTCAGGTAAATCAAAGGGCGCTCGATTGTTCTCAGCAATACCAGACACCAGGAACAGCACGAAGCCGGCGGGCTGGTAGGCAATAAACCAGACGGAGTCCGATCCCTGCGCGCCGACGATTCCAGATAGTGACAGCGTCCGCGCAAACATCAAGGCGCCGATAAGAGCCAGCCCCATGCCGACTTCATACGAAACCATTTGCGCGCTCGAACGGAGTGCTCCCAGTAACGCATACTTCGAGTTAGACGACCAGCCGGCAAGAATCAAGGCCAGGACGCCAACGCTCGACACCGCCAGCACTAGCAACAAACCGATATTGACATCCGTGATTACCGCCCAGTCTGGTCCAAACGGAATCACAGAGAAGACAATGAACGCTGCTGCCACGGCGATATAAGGCGCGAAGAAAAATATCCAACGATCAGCCTTATCCGGAACGAAATCTTCTTTGGTGAGAAGCTTCAAACCGTCGGCGATCGGCTGCAACAAGCCCCACGGTCCGACGCGCATCGGGCCGAGTCGCGCTTGCATGAATGCGGAGATCTTTCGTTCAAGATAAGTCGCATACGCAACCCATAAAGCAACAAGAGACACCAGCAGGCCGATTTGAATGAGCGGCCACACGACGAAGTTGATGGTCTCCTGCTCGAACAACTTGACCAGCAGATCATTTACGAGATTTAGTGGAGCGAATAAGGCCATGGTTTACCGATCAATCTCGCCCAAAACGATATCGAGAGTTCCAATGATTGCGACGACATCAGCGACCAGATGTCCTACGCACATCTGCTTTAGCGCTTGAAGATTGATAAATGATGGCGGCCGCACGCGCACGCGCCATGGTTGCGCCGTGCCGTCTGACACCAGGTA
>DATJKB010000137.1:0-7474 GCA_035491875.1 Pyrinomonadaceae bacterium
TATGTTCGCTTCGCTCATTTGCGGACGGGGACGTCCGCGCTCCCAGTAATAGCTTGAGCGGTTCTGGGAACAGCATTATTGCGCCGAGGTTGATTGGGAACTCGGTTTCTTCACCACCGTCATCTTCAACTCCGAAGGATATTGCTTCGAGTGATGCACTGCGTTTCGCGCGATGACACCTTTTGATTCGTCCCAATTTCTTCCGCCGGTGTTGAGGTTTCGATCGAAGCGCGGAAAATTGCTGCTCGACACTTCGATGCGGATCCGATGACCGGCTTCGAAGAAGTTACTTGTAACCATCGGGCCAAGTACCACTTTGTAGACTTTTCCCGCTTGCATGAAGGCGAGAGGTTTGTTGTAACCATCCCGATATCGCATTCGTTGAATGGTCTCATCGAGATTGTAAGCACGGCCGTCAGGATAGACGTCGATTAGTTTCACCGTGAAGTCTGTATCTTTCGCGTCTGACGAAACATAGAGCGTCAACTCAATCGGCCCACTAACTTCAACGCCCTCCTTCAAAGGTTCAGTTGTGTACACAAGAATGTCGGGTCTGGTTTCTTGTTTGCGCTGATCGTAAGAGCCGGCAGTGATCGCGTTTCCAGTGCAGCAAACATTGCCGCCATACGACGGCACTGGATTCATCGGATCGTATTCAAACTTGTCAGCGCTATCTGCTGCTGGCGCTGCCTCGACCAGAATTCCATCGCCGTTCATCGTATTCGCATTGCCCCCGCTCGAAAGATAGAAGCTCATCGGTTGAGCACCGCGGGGTGGCCAAACATCCGACGTCTGCCACTTGTTAATGCCCATCGTGTAGTAGCGCACGCGGGGCATCTTCTCGAGAATTCCGTTCGCTTCGCCTTTTAGATAATGATCAAACCAGGCGTACGTGAGTTCGTCGTAGTTCAGCCGTGCATCGCCGACACTCCGTTCGCCGATTACGGTGTTTTCAGTCGCACGTTTGTACGCGCAATGAAGTGTCGGCGCGATCACTGCGTACTGTTGATCAGCAATTTCCGGCGACGCAGTCTTTCGCACGTGATTGTAGGCTGCGAGATTTGGGCCAATCGATACGTCGTACCAGGACATAAACCAAAATCCCGGAATGTTGATTCGCATGTTGTCGTGCCACAGTCCGCCTTTGTACCAGGCAGGATCATTTGGATCCCGTTCGATCATCGCGCCACCTGTGTCGACCGGCATGCGATCCGCGTATATTCCCTTCGGTCCACCTGCTGCCTTCATTATGTCTTTCACAGGCAAGTGTTGCAGTCCTTTCGACCAGTCTACCGGTGGTAATTGAGCTGCAAGGTCGAAAGCTTTCGACGCCTGGATCAATTCCTCCTGTGTTGCCTTGGGCGAAAACATCGGACGCACTTGATTCTGTTGACCGTACAACCACGCGATAAACAACATCTGCACGGCACCGCCCCGATACCAGTTTCCCTGTTCGTAATAGCCGCCTACGCGACCTACACCCGCGCCGAAACCCTGCGGAATAAACGTCGTGTAAGCATTGGCGCCTTGCGCGGCTACGGCCAGTTGCCATTCAGCGGTTGACGAACAGCCGATGGTGCCGACCTTCCCGTTGGACCATGACTGTTTCGCGATCCAGTTAAACTCTTCGACGCCGTCAGTGAGTGGCGGTCCAAGAATGTCGTAGTTCCCTTCCGAAAAGAACCGGCCGCGCTCATTCATTTCGACGAACGCATAGCCACGCTTTACTGCCTCGAGTTCATTGCTGAGATCACGTGGCGCACCGCTGCGCACATCCCAGTAATTGAAGTTGTAAGGCGTGCGAACGAAGATCGTCGCATACTTCTTTGACGTGTCTTTCGGACGGTAGACGTCGGTCGCTATTCGTGTCCCATCGCGCATGGGAATCATCAACTTGCGATCGACGACCGCAATCGACTGCAGTTCGCTTTCAATCGCATTGCGACGCGCGATGACCTCAGCTGCTGGCGCATTCCGGCCCTGGGAATGAACGGTTTGATTTCCCGGCCATTGCGTAAGAACACATAATGCGAGAGTGCCCAGCGTCAATGACAAAACAGTTTTCCGGTTCATAGGTGTGGCTCCCTGAAGTTTTTAGGCGAAAAGTACTCGTTGCTAATTGGATCTTTAACTTTCCCACAATAAGGGAAACGGAAACACGAGCTCGATGTTAGCAAGGTATATCTATTTACTTCTTTTGATTGCTTTGTTTTGTTTGTACCAAAAATCTACGCCTGCACAACTCCTCGCTTCTAGTAAAACTATGTTGCCGTCTCTGACAAGGCCGGTTGCGGCCGACCAGCTTTGCTTTAAGTTGGGTGGCGTAGCGGGCTTGATTGAATACTTGCCCGGCGGTAGGCCGAAAGCCTCATACACTCCATTCTGGTTGGTGTATAGCTCGTATGTCTGTTCCCCACCGATCACTTTCACCTTTGCACCTGTTAGGGGCTGACCAGATGCACCTATGAGTGTGCCCGATAACCTGGTCCTCTGTGCCGAACCTGGCAGTCCGCGCAGGTAAAGCAGATCGTCCGCAGCAGACTCAAGATCGTTGCTGCGGTCGCATTGGAAAATTCCCCAAGCGTTACTTGCTTTGTCGTATGAAGCGTAGAACAACCATCGGTGCCCTGCCTTGTATGAAACATCGCATGAAGTCCTGTAAGCGCTAGTGCGAAACACCATCTCAGATTGCTTGACGCCTTTGAACGCTTCCACAACCTGAACATATGCAACTTGACCCGCAATGATTTCACGTCCGTCCAGCATTCCCTTTTTATCTTCAACTCGCTCAACGATTCCGGCAAAGACCGCATCAGCTCGTGCAAAAGCTTCGCAGATGGACTCTGTTCGAGCACAACTGCAGGCCAGAACATTGCTGTCAAAAGCGATGATAGTCATGAATACAAAGAAGATGGTGAGAGCTTTCATCTTTGTTCCGCTCCATATCCGTTTAGAAAGTCGAAGTCCTTGAGCAAGTGCCGCCCAAATTTTCGACTTGATCTCTTTGTGGTCGGTTTGCGACTCCCTTTCTGATTCTTTTCTAACACGAGGCCTGTGAGGAGATTCATATCGGTCTCAGTGGATGTATCTTTGCTGTTATCCAAGTAGTAGATCTTCACACCAACCAGTCGCCATTGTCCTTGATACAACCTAAATTGATGCGTAGCTGCTTCCATTGTGGTGGCCGTTTTCGCATTGTTCTGGATGTAGATGCTTGAACGCTCAATTCGTAAATCTTCGACCCAGCAACATCCCATGCCAGCGATTTCTTCCTCTAGCGATCTTTCAGCGATCCGGTATCCGCCTCCTGGTTGTTGGAGAAGAACATATAGTTGATAAGTTGGTGATTGTTTTTGCCGGTGAATCACTCCGGCCCAATCAGCCAACCCGTCGCCATTCAAGTCGCCCTTCGCTTCAACACTCAACGTGTCTCCGCCCGCAAGGATGGATTTCACAAACTGATCAGTAGTGGAGAATACGTCCTGGCCTTGAGCAACGGCCGGGGAACAGATGAAAACGACAGTTAAGCTTACTATTATCAAGCAGGTGATCAGTTTAATGACCATTGGCGTCCGCCTTCGATAATGTTCAGTCCAAGTGTCGCTGCGTTCCGACCTCGTACGCTTCTCGCAGCCAGCTCTCGACCTCCTCATCCAGTTCGTCTACTGACGCGACTCTGAAGTGATGGACATAACACTTTGGCGTCATCATTTCAATCTTTCTGAAACGAGGTGACTCCAAACGTCTCGTCAGCACGACGTGGGCATCGAGCGCTCGATCAGTCAGTTTATTGACCGCGGCGAAGATCATGCGCCCCTTCCATACATGACCAAGTCAATGTTGAGTGGAGCGCACGCGCGGGGTCAAAGACCGAACCAGGGGCATAGCCCGAAATGAGAGTGGCAGTTACGGCGAGGCAGAGCCTCGCCTCACATCGAGCGGCAAAGCCGTTCCACCGCAGAGAACGTGGAGGCAGCGCAGAGAATTGAATCATCCAACAATTTCATGTCAGATGGAATCTCTGGAGCAAATCGCGCTCTCTGTCACGATCGATCCCAGCTTTCAGCTTCTCAGCTGCTTGATGGACACGATGCCACGTTAGCGTGTCTCTGACCGTTTCACTGAGTGAACGAAAAGTAAGATTGTCACGCACGGCCTTATCAGAATTGACGAACATAAAGCCCTTCAGGTGTGGCGCCGCGTCTTCCGGTAACCAAAGCGGCATCTCACTCCATGCGGCAACGTTCTCCTCCAATAGAAACTTTTCATCGACCCAGGTGAACGTTGCATCACTCTCGCTGACTGCTCGAGCTTCTTCGAGTATGTCTTGCATCGTCCAGGTGGTTGGCTTACTCGTCACGTTGTAGATGCCAGTTCTCTTCCTCTCAAGCATCTGGATGGTCCATGCGGCGAGATCACGAACATCGATAAACTGAACCGCGCGATCAGGAACACCTGGAGCTAATACCTCACCGCCTTCGGCGACACGCGCGACCCAGTACGTGAATCGATCGGTGTAGTCGTATGGCCCGACAATCAAACCGGGGCGAACATTTAGCACTCGTTGAGGCATAACCTTTTCAGCAGCTTGTTCACACAGTGCTTTCAACCCACCGTACAGATCGCCGAGCTCCGCTGCGGAAAAGTCACCGGATGATTCGATTTTGCCTGCTCTCTCGAGTTGTTCGCTTGTGAGTGTCTTCAAAGATCCACGTTCGTCAACTCCACGAACGCTAACATCTGCATAGACCGATACGCTGGACAGAAAGGCGTAAACATCTACCGAATCAGCTAACAGCTGTGCGGAAGCTGCAACCGAGCGAGGAAAAGAACCGCACGTATCAATGACAGCATCCCAGCGCCGACCTTTTAGTTTCGCCAAATCCTGGTTTCGATCACCTTGAATGGTTTCAACATGCGGTTCCTGTTCGGCTGCATGTTGGCCACGATTGAAAAGTGTGACTTGATGATGGCGCGAGAGCGCGGTTGAAACTAAATGACGTCCGAGAAATCTGCTTCCGCCGATAATCAACAGTTTCATAACAACAGCGATCTCAGGAAGCCCGCGCCGCGGCTTCCGCAGATGTGATGACCTCAACTATTTCAAAATCGGCCAGGTCGTTCCAGTGAGAGGTCCATTGTTCGAACAACGCTCGATCGTCACACTCCATCAACTGAAAACATCGATCGAAGTTAGGCTCAACCCAACTGTCGATATATCGTAGACCCTCGGGTGCCATCCTTCCCTTCTCCTGGAAGCGTTTGTAGATGGCGGTTGCGTCGCGATTCTTGAAATGTTCGATTACCATGAACAACATTGGACTCACCTCAGAGACACTGATACCGGCTTCCTTCGCAAGGTTCGCACTCATAAGAAAAATCTTTGAACTCGATGAGAATTGTGGTGCCCGAAGCAAACAGTATCTCATGACGAAGATAGCTCCTGTCAGCTGCGGTTAGCTCATCGTAACCCCAATCACCGATGTGATTTCCTTCATCATGAAAAAGCGGTGTCTCGCTTGGGTAATCAAATACTACTCGACGTACTTTGCTGTACTTCAATGTGTATTGAGCATCGAGTTGCGAACCTAGAACCTTTATCTCAACAGTCGGGTTATGAGAATTAATGTCGAAGAGCTCCGACCCGTGGATGTTATGGTGAATCGCATCACCGGCGGTAAACGATAACACTCTGCCATCGTGCAAGTTTTCTTCGCTAAAGAACCGGTATGCAGGCTCGTTCAACCGAGATTGAAGCGTTTTGAGTTGTTCCTGGTAGTTTCGGAAATTAGTATTCCATTGGACCAAAACCCGTCTTTGATCGGATTCGCTGTGCCTGTTTCCGCCTAACCAAAGCTCTTTCGTAAAGTACTTCATTCGAGCGATTCACTACGGAAAGGGATTAAGGTTTGCGTACTCTCACGCTAACAACAGCGCCAATCGATCCAATTCGGTGCGAGGAACTTCTGGAGTCAACTTCTCGCTGTATTTAGCCTGACCGTTTTCGACATAAACGTGTTTTGCTGACACGATATCCGAGGAATCATGCAGAGGCACGACAACTAGATGTGCGTGTGCGACGCCATAACCATGGACGACTAATCCGACTCGTTCTGGCTTCAAGCGTTCACGAAGATTCCTTGACAGCCTCTGCGCGTGCAGAATGATCTGGCACGTCAAATTGTCCGGGATATCGCAGAAGTGATCGATGTGAGCTTTTGGGATGAGAAGGAATTCGCCGGGATTGACTGGACGAAGTGTCATGAATGCCATGATCTGTTCATCTTCGTAAACGATGCTGGCTTCGGCTCTTCGCTCGACGATTTGGCAGAAAATGCAGGCCTGGTCCATAGATCTTTCAGTACTCCGCCCGTTCTTTGATTCCATCCAGGGTCTCGCGTAGCTCTTTTGTTCGAGCTGTAGTCATGTCGGCAAGACAGAAGTTGTATTCGAAAGTGCTCGCACTTCCACCCCCACTCAACTCCATTACGAAATCACAATTCGCGTCGCGATACTTAATCCAGGTCTGTTGGGCGGTGCGCAACTTCAATTCCCACTTCTTATCACCCAATTTGGCTACGAGCTCTCGATAGGTCTTGTTCAGAGCCGCGTCTGCTTCGGCTAACTTTTTCGAGCTACAGTTCACCAAATCTATCGTGACGCCAGTTTGCTCCGCTCTTTCGCAGGGGTCTTGTTTGCGTGGTTGTTGGGCCAATGTGCCCCAACAAATCGCGATCAGCAAAAGGAAACTCAGCAAAAGAGTCTTCATAATTCGCCCTCCTACTTTTCTGCGACGTACACAACCCTTGAAAGCCGTCTCTCGCTGGTGAGTCTATGAACGGTATCAAAGAATCTCTGGAGACTTTCGAATTGCTGTTCGCTTTCTATTCGCAGTAGATCATCTTTGTGATTGTGTCGGGCGTCACGCCAGCGACCACCGATCAAAGCCGCATTGTCTGTGACATCCTCCTGCTCGACAAGCTTAAAACCCGCTTGAGCAATCAGGTGTTCATTGAGACCTGAGGGCACAAAAAGAAAGAGACCGATCGAACTTCGGAGCGCCAATTCGTCGTTTGTAACTGGGCCACTGATAACTACCGGATCCGTGAACACCGCGCGCTTTCCTGGACGAAGAACACGGTTCCATTCCTTCAAGACAGCGAGACGATCGGAAAAGTGGTTCATCGAGTCGACGCACAGGAGGCCGTCGAACGTGTTGTCCTCGAACGGCAAACGCGTATTAGCGTCGGCGAGAATGAAGTTGACTTTGTCGCTGTGAGAAGCTGCCCGAGCTAATGTAGTGGCAGTCTCGATGCCACTGGCATTCGCGTCGATTCCTGTCACCTGACAGCCAACCTTGTTTGCAAGATAAACGGCGGGACCACCCGAACCACTGGCGACTTCCAGAACATGATGAGCGGAACCCAGACCGAGCCAGCTTATGAATCGATCGTACTCATCAACGGTCGTCCAG
>DATJKB010000138.1:0-12347 GCA_035491875.1 Pyrinomonadaceae bacterium
TCAATTCCAATTTGTCTTTGGATTGCCCCACAGACGAACTGAACTCGCCCTAAGCAAACGGGGATATTAACCAACGACTCCAAACCTGTCAAGCCAACTAACCCATTTAGGTGGATTATTTTGCAGACTAAAAAGCGCCGCCTTCTCCACTCAACTTTCGGAGAAAACGGCACATAGGGTTCGTGCTCTTCAATCCCCGCAATCCTCAAAAGAGGAAAGCGCATTATAGGGAGATTAATTCACTTGTCAACTACCCAGTCCTCAACCACATGTTTCGTGATTTTGTGAGGCCCTATTTCGTGGGCGTGTCTTAGATGCACTTGCTCTCTTTGCGTTGCCTGATTCCAGTTGAGAACACCGGTGAGTGATCACACGAAGATTCGAATTACTTTCTTCTCCTCTCTCGCGGAGCAACATTAGGAGCATTTACTTTCAACACACCGCGAGCATCTTTGTACAAACTGTATTGCGTGTCTTTCACTGCGCCGGATTCATCCTGGAGTCGCAATACAAAACTCTTGGTATCTCCCTGGCCTTCAACTTTCGCCGGCAGGTAGCCAGTTAGATCCGGACTTCGGTACGCCGTGTAATGCTCCTGACTTCGCTTGTCATAACCGAGCACATAAATTCGATCGAAATCAGGCTCATCCAACGAATGCGGTTGATTAGAACTGCTCTTCTCAAGAATCAACCAACTGCCCGGCTTGGATTCACGCCCGCCATCTTTCTCCGTCGAAGAGTTATTGTCTTTCGGATCGCCATCCAGCCTTTGCCAAGCGACAAACTCTCTGCCAGTTCGATAGAAGATGATGTCGCTCGGCACCGCGAGTTCGACTTGCTTTCCATAAATCCATCCCGCAGGTGCTGGAGAGATCTCTGGAGGCAATCTCACCTTATACCAAAGTTCGTTTGTCTCCTCGGGTTCATTCGGTTCATCGCCTTGCCTGTTGCTGGATTTAGCGCCAGGCTGTGCGCTGCCTGCTTTTGGCGCTACGTCTGTTTCAATGGATTCAGACGACTTGGGTTTTGGCACACGCTTCCAGCTGATGATATCGAAGGTCGAACCACTATCTAGCCGCATCATAATGTTGTCATTACCGCTACGGTCTGCAGTCAGTCGGAGATTGGAACTAGCTCGCAACTGACCCGACCCTTGCGCTGTCACGTTCGCGTCCTCCGCAGCCAACTTTTTCGCAGCTTCGAGCACGTCGTCGGGCATCACATTCCGCGCTTCGATCCAACCTTCAGTCATATCTTCGTCGTGCGCCTTGACGCGAAGCCAACGCTCTTTTCTTGTGTTGTCGTTCGGATCCGGAACGTCGGTTGATTCAAGTATGTCCACCACATCACCGCGATTGACCTGCAACAGGTCAGCAGCTACAACCGCCGTCGAACTTCTGATCTGCGCTCTACGTGCAACAACAACGCCGGTACTGCTTCTCTGCGCCAACGTACTACAGCCGGCGAATATCAATGCCAGGAAGATGAGTATTAACTTAACTTGTCGCATGCGAATATCTATCGTCGGTAGCCTAAAGATTTTAAGAGTAAGAGTTGTTGCGATGTTGGGTCGTTAACAATCTTCAGATCGGTTTGTCCGCCATCGGTTTGTAAAACGAGTCCGTATTGCCTCAAAGTTTCGTTCAATTCCAGCGGTCGACGGTCTTCAACGTATGATTTCAACAGCGCTCCTGTCGACACTGACGTTGTCAGCAGCGCCATTATAGCTTCATTCGCATCGACTGTCTTAGATACGTATTTGCGAAAGAGTTCTGCATAAGTGTCCGAGAGTTTAGATTCGCCGCGGCTCTCGGATCGAAGTCTCAAATCGTAGACGAACGCGACTAGCATCCCCTTGTCGTAGACGGTGGAGGTGGCGCTCGTCCATCGTTGCTCTGAAGCTTCAATTAAGGTCAAGCGATCCGGCTTTGATCGATATGAGTCATAAACGCGCGCCAGCGTATTCAGGTATTCATTAAAACTAATCACCCTGAGGTCGAGCGCAGTTATGAGAGCTTGATAAAGGGTGAAGCCCTCAAAGAACCAATCGTAGTCGCCCTTCAGGATTAGAGCGTTCGGCACCCACAAGTGCAGAAGCTCGTGAGTGAAAATGACCTTCAGTTGCCCAATCCAATTTTCATAATTTGCGCGCGGGTCGATTAATAGTAACAGGGTGGAACCTCTCGCCTGGGCTTGCCACGAGTCTGGTCCACCCTTTGGAAGAGGCGCGATGAGTAACCGGGCTTTAGGCAGTGGGAAACGAGTTAGCTTTAAATACTCTTTAAGAACCTGCGCTGCTGCTTCCGTCACCTTGTTTGGCGAAAACATCCAGTTCCCGGACACTCCGACGTCAAGTTGCATCCCGCTGAACTTCCTGGAGTACGTTTTAATCGATGGACTAACACTGATCACCGCATTCACCGGATCTTCAATCACACTGTCCAGTCCCTGGTTGACCAAAAACGACGGAAGCCGCCAACCCGGAGGCAGATCAAAACGTGCATTAATAGGACCATCTTGCGTGACCTCTGTCGGCAAAAGATCCACCAGCATCAAAACCCCGCCCTCGGCCGTAAGCCACGACACATGTGCTGGATTATTTACTCGGTCTAAAGTCAATCGGACTTCATAGGTAACAGCGTCAAGGGGACGATCTGCTTTAAATATTCCGGGAGAAATCTTCTTCAAGGAGCTATTTGCATCAACTCGAAGATTTTGGACACGGTCCCCAAGTCCCAACGTGCTCGCATATGAATCAATGAACGACCAATTCCGGAGCGGCTTTCGTGGACGGATGGAAATCTTGACCAAGTCAGGCGGAGAAACCTGAACCGTGACTAGCGCAGGTGGCGATTGAGCGCGGGTGGAAAGTGCTGCAGAAAAGATGACAGCAAGAAGGAGTGCAAGTTTCAGCGGGACTTTACCGAGCCCTTGTGGGGCTTGATCGCATCTGATTGGGTGGGCCAAACGCAACAAGCGCTTCACACAAGATTGCTTTGTTGACGAAGTCAAACTAAAATTCCCAACGAATCGCCGAACTCTAACATAGCAACAATAAGGTGACCAACAGATTCAAAAACATGCTCAGAAACGCGCGCGCTAAAGCACCGCGTGTAATTGGGTTCGCGCTGGTCGTCTTCATACTTTACGGAACCACTGTCCAAGCCGCTCACAGGCATGGCCGGCCCTCGGGTCCAACGACGCATGAGACGTTTTCCATCGGAGATTACGGTTCCGACACCAATCGCACTGGCAAGCTTGGCTGCAGCGATTGCCTCATCTGTAAGTTACATCAGGGTTTCTCAACCACTCTAATCTCCGTTAAGTCCGATCTAAAGCCTTCGAGTCACCGCAGTAAGCTGTACGCTCCAACTCTCAATCTGACGCGTTCAGAAGCAACCGCGCCCCGAACCGGTCGAGCACCTCCTAAAACAAATTAGCACCGCCCACTTTCGTGTGGTGGTCTTAACGCCAGACGAGAGCCAATTCGCGGATCACTTCTCTCCATCCGGAGACCAGTGCGTTTTGCATCCGCAGGCCACCAGGCAATTTGTTTTAGGAGATACGCAGATGACAGGAAAGATTTCAATCAGAACCACAACGGTTCTGACCTTCATTCTATTGATAGTGCCGGCAACTTTTGGTCAGTCTCGAATTGGCACTGTACAAGGGACCGTTAAGGATCCCACCGGTGCGCTGGTACCAAATGCCAAAGTAACGCTGATTCAGCCAGTAACCGGATACAAGCAAACCACCCAATCTGATCAGCAAGGCTCGTTCAAGCTCGTAAACGTGCCCTTCAATACTTATAAGCTGCGGGCAGAAGCTCCTGGATTTCAGCCTGCAGAAGAGTCGCTGGATCTTGAGAGCACAATCCCTTTGACTCAAGACTTGGACCTGTCTCTTGCTGAAACCACTGCGGCGGTCACGGTCACAACTGACACTCAAGCGTTGCTGGAAACAGATCGCACATCGTCAGATACCGACATAAGCCAAAGTATTCTGGAGAGACCGTTAGGTGCGGCACCGTCGCGCGCAATTGAAAGCATGGTTGCTTCAACACCTGGATTCGTTACAGATGACAACGGTCGCATGCATCCACGAGGATCGGAATCGCAAGTCCAATACGTGGTTGACGGTGTTCCTGTTACAGACAACATGTCCGCGATTTTTTCAACGAGCCTTGATGCAAGAACGTTGAGAACAGTTGAAGTCCTAACAGGCGGAATACCGGCGGAATTCGGTGACAAGCTTGGCGGCGTCATCAACGTCAATACTCGCTCTGGGCTTGAAGGTCCAACACAAGGAGGCTTGTCGTTTTCCGGAGGAAGTTTTTCAACTGGCGAAGTTGCCGCCGACTTCTCTACTCATTCAAAGAAACTCGGCTTCCTGACAAACTTGTCAGCATCGACGTCGCAGCGTTACCTCGATCCACCAACGTTAGACAACTTTCATAACTTTGGCCGAACAGGCAAAGGCTTTTTCCGGCTCGACTATCAGTTCGATCCAAACAACAACATTCGAGGAGTTTTCACCTTCGGGGGATCAAACTTTCAAGTAGCTAACAAGCTCTTCCAGGAGTTAGTCGGTCAACACCAACGCCAGCAGTTGCGCGATAATTCGCAAAACATCACTTATCAGCACATCTTTTCACCAGACACGGTCGCACAGTTCTCGTTCTTTCACCGACAGAGCCAGGCGAAACTGCTGAGTACTCCAGTCTCGACTCCCGTCGTAGCCGACCAGAATCGAACTCTGCAAAACTACGGCGGACTGGCATCGTTCTCGTTAACGCGCGGTTCCCATAACATCAAGTTCGGTGGCCAGGCAACGATTACGCCGATCGACGAGCACTTTAGTTTCTATCCGACTATTCCGTTTGATGATCTGGTTGATGAAGATGGCAACGTGTTTCCGAATCCAGTCAACAACTTCAACGCGGCGCATCCATTTCTATTCGATGGTTCTAAGACGGGTCGTACTCTCAGTGGCTACATTCAAGATCGATTCACAGCCGCCAAGAATTTGACCCTGGATCTGGGAGTTCGCTACGACAACTATAAAGTTCTGGTTAGCGAGCAAGCTGTGAGCCCGCGCCTTGGTGTGGCTTATTACATTCCAAGAACGCAGACCACACTGAGAGCGTCTTACAATCGGTTGTTCCAACCTCCTCCGGCGGAGAACCTCTTGCTGGCGAGTTCAACTGAAGCGGCGGCGATTTCTCCAGTTTCGGTATTGCGCGGGATCACTGTAGTCGAGCCGATCCTTCCGGATAAGCAACACGCGTTTGAGGCCGGCGTGCAGCAACTCCTTTCAAACTACGTCCGACTCAACATGACCGTCTATCAAAAACGCATCAAGAATTTCTCTGATAAGGACCAATTCTTTGAGACCGGAGTGATTTTTCCGATTGCTATTGCTGAAGGCAGGGTAACGGGTGAAGAGCTTCGATTGGAGTCGACGGAAATCAAAGGGTTTCGAACGTTTGTCTCATACGCCAACGCGAGAGCATTTGGCATCACCCCGATCAATGGTGGACTCTTTCTCGGTGAAGACCCCTCAGACTTATTTGTCCCTGGATTGAAGTTTGCTAACGACCACGATCAACGGAACGAGCTCCATTTCCAGGTCAGTTACAACCATCATCCGTCTGGCTTGTATGCGACCTTCAATGGTCGCTACGACTCGGGCGTACCCACTGATGTCGAACCCGGTACCACGCTGGCCGATTTCGTTGCCGGCGGATTTGATCCGCGACTCTACAACGAAATCGACTTTCAGCGAGGCCGAGTTCGACCACGGACAGTTTTGGATTTCTCAGTTGGCGCCGATCTAATGCGCAACGAGCGGGTGTCAATGAACGTCCAGTTTGACGTCCAGAACATTACGAACGAGCTGTTTCTTTACAATTTTGAGTCGGTGTTCAGTGGAACGCACGTTGGCTATCCACGGCTGTTTAGCGGGCGTTTGAGCCTTCGGTTTAAATAAATTGAACCGCCGTTTGCTACGAGACGTATTGCCGATAGGTACTCGCGGTTGAAATCCGTCATTTGGGCTCCGGGAAGCGCTGGAAGGAGTTTGACAGCTCCCTAAGGCGCTTCTTAGAATACGGCTTGTTATTAGCCGCATTTGTTCGTTTCTTGGCCCGCAACCTTGAGGAATTTGCCGTGACTCTGGTCAAGATAATCCTGATAACCATCATCGTGATCCTGAGCATTTTGCTTTTCGGTCGCTTCTACTTCTAGGCCGAACGGCAAATATGTCCTTGCCCTCCGCCGCGCTTTACACCGTCTGCTTTATCTCGCGCGCTAGTCAATCCCTTTGTAGCCTTCATTTCTATCTCGCAAAGTTCGCGCTTCTTTTGCTCGTGGTCTGTGTGCCTCAACCAGCGACTGCGCAAACGAACTCACAAGAACCCCAGGATGACGATGATGTAGTTCGCGTCAGCACGGACCTACTTATGTTTCCGATTCGTGTGCGCGATGGAAAGGGTCAAGCAGTCACCGGTCTAGTTGAAAAGGATTTGCGATTGGAGGATAAAGACAAAGCAACGTCGGGACTCTATTTTAAGAGCGGCGTTGACCGAGTCGCTCTAGTCTTCGCGCTCGACAGCTCAGGAAGCATTCAAGACGTGATCTTCCAACAGCGCGACGCTGCAATCGCCTTATTCGACCGGTTCAGTGATCGTTCAAGCATCGCAGTACTCCAATTTGCGGAAACGTCAGACCTGGTAGCCCCTTTCAATCGCGATTCATCCGCTGCGGCCGAAGGGTTCCGCTTTCATTTTAGACACAATCAGGGAACAGCAATTTTTGATGCCGCTGCAAAATCAATTACTACATTCGCGTCACTGCCAAAGGTGCGCTCGGAACGGCAAATCGTGATTCTGATCAGTGATGGATTGGATAATGCAAGCTCTATAAAGCCGAACTCGGTAATCGCCCAGGCTCTCGAAAAACGCATTTCGTTTTATGTAATCCACTTGCCTCTATTGGAGCCGCGAGACGGTCATCTAGCCGTGCGTCCTCCTTCGAATGGTTTTCGCGACCTTGCGGAAAAGACAGGCGGGAAATACTTTCTGATTCAAAATGTTCAGCAAGCACTGTCGTCTACTCCCATAAATTTGGCCCCCATCTTCAGAGCGATTGAAGAAGATCTCAAGAGTCAGTATCTTCTTGGCTTTTACATAAGCGAATCATCAAAGGACGGGCGACGACACGTGTTTTCGCTAAGCCTGCTTCCTCCGGGAATCAAGTATTCAGTCGGCCCGCTTGGTTTTTCGCGTGAACACAAATTTCATGTTCAATCTCCAACTCCGAGTAACAACAAGTAGTTCATCATAGGGACAAGGTAAAGATTCAATCGGATGACTAATCAAAAGAACCTTCGTCGAATCCGCCGAGCACTTATTAGTGTCTCAGACAAGGCTGGTTTGATTGAGTTGGCCAACGCTCTCATCCAGTATGACGTAGAACTCATAAGTACCGGCGGAACCGCACGTGTGTTGCGCGACGCGGGAGTCATTGTGCGCGACGTTTCGGACGTAACAGGTTTTCCGGAAATGATGGATGGCCGAATTAAGACCCTTCATCCCCGAATCCATGGCGCGCTCCTCGCTGTTCGTGACAATGCAGAACACGTCGACGCCATGCGCGAACACGAGATCACTGCCATCGACCTTGTTGTCGTCAATCTCTATCCGTTCAAACAGACAATTGCCAAAGAGGGCGTCACCGTTGCGGAGGCGATCGAGCAAATAGACATCGGTGGACCTGCGATGATTCGATCGGCCGCAAAAAACCATAACGACGTCACGGTCGTGGTTTCTCCCAAACAGTATGAACGTGTGATTGCCGAACTGAAGAAAAACAGCGGAGCAACATCGTTTGAGCTGCGACAGTCTTTTGCAGCGGATGCGTTTACCCAAACGTCTTCTTACGACGCCATGATCGCAACCTACCTCGCAACAGCATTCGAGCGTGTGGTCCATCCGGTTTCAGGTGAGAATGCTCACCTGGATGACGAAAAGGTTCTCAGATTACATAAGCTCAACGATCTTCGTTACGGTGAAAATCCACACCAGAAAGCTGCGCTGTACGCTATCGGCGATGTACCACCTTCAACAGCCTCGCTTGCCCAGTCGAAACTTCTTTCTGGCAAGGAGATGTCGTTCAACAATTACGTTGACGCCGAAGCAGCTTGGGACCTTGCTTGCGACTTTGAAGCAACTGCCTGCGCGATAATCAAGCATACAAATCCTGCCGGTGTGGGATTAGACATGACGCCTGCCGAGGCATACAAAAAAGCACTCGCCACAGATCCCACATCCGCGTTCGGTGGCATCGTTGCCTTTAATACTAAAGTTGACGAGCAAACGGCACAGGAAGTTACAGGCATTTTTACCGAAGTCGTCATCGCACCCGAATATGACGAGACAGCGCTTGAGATATTGAAGACCAAAAAGAATTTGCGTGTGCTGCGGATGGGCAATGCGACACGCTCGTCTGATCTTCAGTACAGACAAATCTCCGGTGGTATGCTGCTGCAAACTCCAGATGATTACCGGGTGACCGAAAAGGATCTAAAAGTAGTTACGGAGAAACAACCGACCGAGGAAGAAATACGCGCGCTCCTTTTCGCCTGGATCGTTTGCAAGCATACGAAATCAAATGCGATTGTGTACGCGCGCGAAGGACAGACGATTGGAGTAGGTGCCGGGCAGATGTCTCGAGTGGATTCAGTTAAGATTGGCGCCATGCGCGCGAATCTTCCCCTCAAAGGATCCGTACTCGCTTCTGACGCCTTCTTTCCCTTTCGTGATGGTATAGACGAAGCAGCAAAGCATGGGATTACGGCCGTCATCCAGCCAGGGGGTTCATTGCGTGATGCAGAAATCATTGCTGCGGCGAACGAACTCGGTCTGGCGATGGTCTTTACCGGCATCCGTCACTTCAAACACTAATTCGTACAGGCTAAAGGCGGAACAAAATGCGGCGTTTGGTGTCACTTCTAATTGTAATCGTGCTGTTCTCATCGCTGGCAGTCAGCAGCGAACAATCAGGCGGCGGACAAACTGGCGGCGCGCCGAAGGGCAAAACGCAACGCGTACGTTTCGCTCGCGGCCGAACCACAGCGGTTCTGCACGGGAGTGTTGTAAGAGGAACACAAGATAGATACATTCTAGGCGCACGTGCCGGACAAACAATGATCGTGCACATTACGTCGCGTGAGAAGAACGCTGTGTTTGCCATTCTTGGTCCTGACGCAACGGCCCTGCAAGGAGCCGAAGAGGGGACCGACGCAACGGATTGGACTGGTTCTTTGCCGTTGAACGGCGATTACTCAGTCTGGATTGGACCAACGCGAGGCAATGCAACTTACACGTTGGAAGTAACGATCAGGTGAACAACCATGAGTGAAAATGAAAACCTAATAAACGAAACTGCCATTCGCTGTCGCTATTGCGGACAACGTAATCAAGTTCGAGCTGATGCACGCGAGGCACGGTGTGGCCGTTGCCGGCTTCCGCTTTCGGACGCTTATCACAAGAAGTTTTCCAGTCTTGATAAAGACCAGTACATACATCCCGCAGATCGCAGAGCGTTGGCCGCTTTGAAAGCTATTCCTGGTATTGATTCCGCTTTGAAGAAGCTGCTCGAAGTTACCGGCGAGTCCGCAATTCGCGTGATCTTCACAGCGAGCGCCGTCAAGATTACTCCTCAACAATGTCCGGACCTTTACGCAAAACTCCAAATCGCTTGTAGCACTCTGGGCGTCGATATGCCCGACTTTTACGTACAGCAGAATCCGGTGATGAATGCCTTTACGGGCGGCGTCCAACGCCCCATCATCGTGCTCTATTCACAATTGATCGAGCGACTGACCGATGAAGAAGTCCTGGCAGTCGTCGCTCATGAAGTCGGCCACATTCACGCCGAACACGTGCTATATCTGACCGCCGCTCGCTTGATCGAGTTTCTCGCAAAAACAGCGGTGCTCGCATCGCCGCTTGCCTACATCGTGAAAGAACTGTTGACGCTTAGCATGCGAGCGGCTTTACTCGCCTGGGCCCGACGCGCCGAACTATCGTGCGATCGAGCGGCACTCTTAGTTACTCAGGATGCCGATGTGATTGGCCGCACGATGATGAAGCTCAGTGGCGGTACGTTCGCGTCGCGCGTTGACTACGATCAGTTTCTCGCGCAAGCTCGAGATTTCCAGAAGAACTATGACGAGAAGGCGCTCGACCGTTTCTGGGCTGATGTCATTACTTCAGGCCTCAGCCATCCGTTTCCAGTTTGGCGTGTTGCTGAAGTAATGGAGTGGGTTGAAAGTGGCGAGTACAAAGCATTGATGAATGCGCCGGAAAGTGCTGCTGCATGACGCTCAAGTATATGAAGAATATGTTCCCTGCTTTGATGCTTCTTGCTTCGCTTATTACGGCGAATGCGCAAACTCCAAAACCATCTTCTAATCAGTCAACAGAACAAGCTCCTCACCCATATCTGCAACTGGTCGAACGTGCAAAGAAAGGCGATCCAACAGTCAGCTTCAAGGAACTACGAAGGGTCTTTGCTGATTGGCAATGTCAGAAACACACCGATGCGCCTAATCGACAAGCTATGGTAGACGCCTTTAACAACAAGGACTACGCCAAGGCAGTTGAACTTGTCGAGGGCGTTCTTGATTATGAATACGTGCAACGCGGTATACACCTGGCAGCGGAAGACGCATACCGTCATCTCGGCAATACGGCAAAAGCAGACGAGCACAAAGCCGTCGCCGAAAAACTTCTGGACGCGCTTTTAACGAGCGGAGATGGAAAGTCTGCAAAGACTGCCTTTTTTGTTTTGTCCATTCGGGAGGAGTATTTCATCATGTCGCAATTGGGATACAAACCTAGCAGTCAGGCGCTTGTCTCAGAGGGCGATCGGATGTTTGATGTTCTTTCTGGAACAGACACTAAAACTGGAAACCAGGTTTCGCTCTACTTCGACATCACCAACTTCTTTGGCGGATGTGATTCTAAACCGAAACCGAAACCGTGAGCCCACATGCTACTTAACAACAAAACTGGAATCATCTTTGGTGTCGCCAATAAACGTTCTATCGCCTGGGCCACAGCGCTCGCACTCAAAGAACACGGCGCCCGACTCGCTTTTACGTATCAAGGGGATCGATTGAAGGAAAACGTCGAGGGCTTGACGAGCGAATCAATACCCGATTCGTTGCTGCTATCATGCGACGTAACCAAACAGGAAGAGGTTGACGACGCCTTCAAACGTGTCGGTCAGGAGTTTGGCCGGCTCGACTTTCTGATTCACAGCATCGCCTTTGCACCTAGAGAAGCACTGGGCGGTGAATACCTCAACACGAGTCGCGAAGCTTTCCTGACCGCGCTCGAGATCAGCGCGTATTCCCTTCCCCAGCTCGCGCGCGCAGCAGCTCCACTGATGACCGAAGGTGGTAGCATCGTCACGATGTCGTACTACGGCGCGGAGAAAGTCGTCGCCGGATATAACGTTATGGGGGTCGCTAAGTCAGCGCTCGAATCGAGCACTCGTTATCTGGCAAAAGATCTGGGTCCCCGCAACATCCGCATCAATGCAATCAGCGCTGGACCAATACAAACTCTTTCTGCGCGCGGCGTTTCGGATTTCAGCTCAATGCTGAAACACCATGCAGAAAAGGCGCCGTTGGGCCGCAACGTTGACGCACGCGAAGTGGGCAATACCGCGGTGTTTCTGTGTAGCCCGCTATCCACAGGAATTACCGGCGAAGTTATTTACGTCGACTGTGGTTACAACATCATGGGGATTTAAGTGGGACTCAACTGAAGGATGTCAAAAGATAACTCAGAACTAACGCGACCTCCCGGCACGACTCAGGACGAACAACTCCTGGAGAGTCCCCGGCCTGACGAGTTTACCCACACAGACACCTGGCGCGTATTTCGAATCATGGGTGAGTTTGTCGTAGGCTTCGATGAACTCGCAACTTTGACGCGCGGCATCTCTATCTTCGGCTCGGCTCGATCGAATCCCAGTGACGCCGATTACAAAGCCGCACAAGAAACAGCTGCTTTACTCTCGCGCGAAGGGTTCGCCGTAATCACTGGCGGTGGGCCTGGCATCATGGAAGCCGCCAATCGCGGAGCGTTTGAAGCAGGTGGGCTCTCGATCGGATGCAACATCGAGCTGCCTTTTGAACAAAGCCCGAACGCATATCTGACCCGCAGCTTAACGTTCAAATACTTCTTCGTCCGAAAAATGATGTTCGTGAAATACAGTCTCGGGTTTGTAATCTTTCCCGGCGGCTTCGGTACTCTCGATGAGTTGTTCGAAGCA
>DATJKB010000139.1:0-4782 GCA_035491875.1 Pyrinomonadaceae bacterium
AACCCGTCTGGCTGTCTTACCTTGACACAAACGTGAGTACACTCATATATTTCATGAGCGTACTCACGGATCACAAAACACGATGGTAGCGCGAAAAAAGACATCAAAGGCCGCCACTTCTAAGCCACGTCTCGTTTCGAAACAAACAAAGCCGAAGAAAAGTGCGCTCGGTCGTCGAGCGCAGAACAAACATGCCATTAGCAATAGGATCGTTAAAGCGGCTTTGAATCTATTTCAGACAAAGGGCTTCGACGGTACTACGACCCGGGCCATCGCACGGAAAGCCGGCATTGCGGAGGGTACTGTCTTCAATTACTTCCGAACCAAGGAAGACATCGCTCTTTATTTCTTCGAGCAAGAAGTGGGTCACGCCGTCGCTACTGTTCGTGACAATCCGAAACTACGCAAGGCACCGCTCGAAGAGAAGCTGTTTGCTCTGGTTGAGAGTCAGCTGGAATACCTGGCGCCCTATGAACGATTTATCGGAGCGGCGTTGCTCCATGCGTTGAAGCCGTCATCGTCGCTCGGTCCCTTTAGCCACCGTGCAATGGAGCTGCGGCACCGGTATCTCGGTTTCGTCGAGGAATTAATCGAGGAGTCGATCCCCCGGCATAAACAAAATCCGCTTGGGTTTCTGGCACCCGAAGTTTTCTGGATTTATTACCTGGGTACATTGCTCTACTGGCTCTATGATTCGTCGGAAGACAAACAGAACACGCTCGCATTTCTCGATCGTTCGTTAACCATTGGCGTCTCGCTGTTGAAGAAGGGTAAGCGTTGAATGGCGTCTCAGAAGAACACTTCGATGCGTCGCGCTTTCAGCATGGCGTCGATGGGAGCAGATATCGCCGGTAGCTACCTTGGCTATGCGTTGCAGCGCGCATTTCTCGGTGAGACGAAAAGTCGCGCGAAACTCAAATCCACGCACACACGCGCAGCTCGAAGAATGCGTGATGAGATGCAAGCGTTGCGCGGAACGGCGATGAAGCTGGGTCAAACGTTAAGCCTGCAAACTGGTGTGTTGCCTGACGAAGCGCTCGCGGAATTGGCGACACTTCAGATGCAGGCTCCGGGAATGCATCCGTCACTCGTGCGCGTTCAGATCAAGAAGAGTCTCGGTCGCGAACCGGAAGAGATCTTCAAACAGTTTACTCCTGAACCATTTGCTGCTGCTTCGCTGGGCCAGGTACATCATGCCGTCACAAAAGAAGGCGAGCGCGTTGCGGTCAAGGTCCAATATCCCGGCATCCGAGATTCGATTACAAACGACGTCAAACTGTTCCGGGCTGTTTCAAAGCCGGCGCAGGCATCGGGTCATTTCCCAAAAGGCGCGATTGACGAACTTGAGAAACAGTTTCTTGCAGAGACAGACTACAAGCGGGAGGCCGACAACATTGAATTCTTTCAAAGAGAGCTAGCCCCGCTTTCGTTCGTGAGAGTGCCAAGGCTTTTGCGGAAATACTCGGCGGGGAAGGTGCTGACTATGTCGCTCATGCGAGGTCAACATCTGGATGATTTCCTTGCTAAAAGGCCCTCGCAAAAACTGCGGAATGAACTCGGGACGAGACTATTCGATCTCTTCTACTTTCAGGTATTGAGCATTGGATCGCTTCACGCGGATCCACACTGGGGCAATTACCTTTTTGACACCGATGCCCGTATTTCTCTCGTGGATTTCGGTTGTGTGAAGACGCTTTCGTCAGCCACCGTTACCTATTTGCACGCGGCGTTTCTTTATCCGGGCTCCATTCACTCGCCCGAATTCGGCAAACTTATCGAGACTTACTATCGTGCGGAGGGGCTCGAACTATTGCTTGCAGCCCGTCGTTCGCTAATAAAATTTGCATCAAACTTTTATCGGAAGGTTTATCCACCCGATGTCAAAAAAGACTACCGATTTGATTTTGGAAACCGCGAGTTTCTCAACGAGTACTTCACGGAGTCGAAGAATTTGTTTCGGACCAAAGGAATGCTAGCCGACCTGATATTTATGGCGCGGGCAGAGATGGGTTTGTACCAAACTCTGCATCGCTTGAAAGCGCAGGTTCCGACGAGCCAGATTGTGCGAAAATACCTCCGATGAACTTGCCGCAAACTGCCGAGTCTCTGCAACGCGACTTTGATCGGATCGCACTTTTGCCGGAGGAGAGGTGGAATCACAACTCGCATTATCACAATTTCCTGCTGAGTCAGATTCCCGATAATTGCGAGCACATTCTCGAGATCGGGTGTGGTGCTGGCCGATTCTCACAATTGCTGGCCCAACGGGCGGCAAAGGTTTTGGCTATTGATCTATCCCCGCAGATGATTCGCGTGGCTCAGGAGAATGCAGCGCGGTATCCAAACATCGACTTCGTTTTAGGTGACGTCCTCGAATATCCGCTCCGAGTCGATCATTTCGATGGCATCGCGACCTTGACGACGCTTCATCATTTGCCACTCGCGCGTGTTCTCAAAAAGATAAAGCAAGCCCTGAAGCCTGGGGGTGTTTTTGTTTGTCTTGATCTGTATAGACGAGCGAACGCGGCTGATCTGTTTTTGGATGGTATTGCTTACCCGACAAGTCTAATTCTGCGGCTGACGAAGACCGGTCGTTTGACGCCGTCTACTGAGATCCGTGAAGCGTACGAGGAGCATGACAAGACCGATAGTTTTCTCACATTGAAACAGGTGTCGCAGACTTGTGACGAGGTGATACCGGGCGCGCGCGTAACAAGACACCTGTTCTGGCGATACTCGATCATCTGGCAAAAACCGCGGGCCTAAGATGAACCGATCCGTCTTATTAAGGGAACTCGCCACACGAATTACTCAGATCGAATGGACTCATCCGGTTCGTGTAGCAATCGATGGGGTTGATGCTGCGGGCAAGACCACACTCGCCGAAGAGCTCGTGCCATACCTTGAGTCCATGCACCGACCGGTCATCCGCGCGTCGATCGATGGATTTCATAACCCTGCCAGTGTCCGCTACGCGCGAGGGAAGTTATCGCCTCAGGGTTATTATCTCGACTCGTTCAATTACAACGCTCTGCTAAAGTTCTTACTGGATCCACTTGGACCAGCCGGAACACTCAAGTACACTCCCCAGGTTTTCGACTACCGCGCTGACAGGGAGATCCACCACCAACTCATATCTGCAGCACCAAACGCTGTGCTCCTGTTTGACGGTGTGTTTTTACTTCGACCGGAGCTGGCTGGACATTGGGACTTCTCTGTTTTCGTCGATGCCACATTTGAAGTGACTCTTGAGCGAGCGAGGGAGCGCGATCTCAATTTGTTCGGGAGTGACGATGATGTGCTACGGCAATACGAACAACGTTACATACCCGGACAGAAGAAGTATTTCGTAGAATGCCAACCTAAAGGAAGAGCGTCCGTGATCATTGATAATAATGATCCGAACAATCCGGTGATCGTCACCACGTCGATCCAATTAAATCCCTAAACCCTCCAAGAAATGTGCAGTCAGGAGGGGGGCAAGCGGTCATTACTTTCAACGCGCCCAGTAGTCAACCGCGCGCCCGCGCTTCTTTTGTTTCCCACAATGTTGATGATCGCGTGGACAGGGCGGGGGCGCGCTCGTTGAGGGTTCGGACTGTTGAGTAAGACGCCCGCTTGCCCACTTCCTGACTGCACCCAGTCTCTGAGGCCTCTGCGTTATAGTTCGTATCTAAAAGTTAACGCATCAAAGGTTAACGCAGAGACGCAGAGACCGCAAAGGCATCACTGGGTATTGTTCATTTCGCCAGCCGTTCAGTCGAGGGTGGTGTGTCGTTAGGCAGACTCGCCGTGTGTCGAGCGACGATCCTCCAGTCATCATTGCGCTTCATCCACACATTGGTAATGCACAGCTGTCGCTTGATCTCCACTCCTTCGAACGTCGCTGCGGCTGACATGCGATAACTTGATACCGCGGTATCGCCAAAGGCACGTACTTTCAAATCGTCTTTGTCGTATTTACCTACGACTGCCTTTTCCGCCGCAAGCCTTATTTCATTCATTACGGCAGGCTTGTCTACGCAGATGCCAATCGGAGCCGTAACCATGATGTCATCAGCGTAGATTCGATCGAGCGCCTGAACATCAACTCGCATTTCGGTTTGAGTGAGTTCTTCTTCGAGTTTTAGGATCTGTTCTTCAGTTTTGTTCATGATGTTTTCCTTTCCTTTATTGTTAAGTCGTCGCAGTTCCACACTCCGATAGGAGTGCCATGTTTATAGCCTCCGAAATCTCGATACCTCCGGCGCGGTTCGGACGGGCGGAAATCAACTTGCCATATTCCGCTCTCGTCTCGTTCCGCCCGTCCGAACCGCGAATTACAGACCAAGACGCAGGCTATAAACATGTCACTCCTACCGGAGTGGCGGCCCAAGCCTCAAGCCATATATCGCACGACGGCTTCTTCGTTGCTCAGTCGATGTTGTTTCAATACAATCACCACCGCTTGCCCGCTTGGCCGGTATCTGTCAGCCGTTCAGTACTTCAGAGGTTAAAGTTTTAGCCGTCGTAAAGTCCTTCATGAGTTCAGAAAAAGTTCGGAAAAAGTAAAGAACGACGAGTTAATCTCCCAAATGTTTGGCGAACCACAGACGTCTTATGAGTTTGGGCCTTTCCGCGTCGATCCACGCGAACGTCAGCTAATACGAAACGGCGAAGTCGTCCCGCTACGGCCCAAGGTGTTCGACATCTTGTTGCTCCTTGTGCAGAACAGTGGTCACGTCCTAACAAAAGACGACGTAATGAGACACATCTGGTCCAACACAGCCGTTGAAGAGGGAA
>DATJKB010000140.1:0-17377 GCA_035491875.1 Pyrinomonadaceae bacterium
TCATTGGTCAATTGTCATTTGACAGTTATCAATTATCATTTGGGAAACCACCGACTTCATGTCGGTGGTAAATTCAATTTCGGCCTACAGAACAGTCCGACCAAGAGTTTACGCGCTTGCGAATGACGGTGGAGTTATACCGCTCAAGATCCGTTCGCAAGCGCGTGAAAATTTCTATCGTTGCTGCATGTAGGTTGAAATTGAAGTACCACCGACATGAAGTCGGTGGGTTCCTAAATTATGATTGATAACTGTCAAATGACAATTGACCAAATGAGGTTTGGATATTTGGATGAATGCGTAGGGATCAGAATAGGAACGCATCCAGAAAACAGAACGCTTCAAGCATGGTCCATGTGCAGATTAATGAACAAGCCCATACGAGTTTCGAATCAACGGCAAAGAAAATCTGTGTGCGAATACTTACCTGGCGGGTAACTCCATGAAGTTCACGCAGGAGGCGAGTCCGCGGTCGCTGCAGATAAAGGGCAACCAATGTGGAGTGACCTAGCTGGACTTGTCGCGTGAGGTCGTGGCGGTCAGAAGTCGAAACTCAGTAGTCCTGACACGTTTACGGATCTCTTGTCACCCAACGAATATGTCCGCCAGTGATGCGCTTTCTCCTACATGTAAAGCAATGCTCTCTAGACTTGCGGGTTAAAGACCTGTGACCAGAATTGACGGTAGTAAGACCACTTCATGAAATTGATGCCCCAGTGAGGACTGGCGCCACTCATCCAACAGGTTACTCGCCCCTCACCAAGCTTTCGTTCTGCTAACAGCGGGTGCGACTTTCCCTGGTTTTCGATTTCAACTACGCATTCACTATCTATCCGAGTGCGACATTCGTTGAATCCAAGCAAAGGAGGTGCACTCGACCAGTCGAGGCCTCGCACGGTCGGATGAGAAGGCAGCGCACAACGCAAAGTGTAACCAGCCGTTGACTCAATTAGATCGTCATGCGGCAAACATTCAACGGGAAGCGCATCATGAAAGCGAGATCGTCCCCAACCACCCTTACCGAGTTCACCTGCGAAACTGAGCCAACCACCATTCATATGAAAGTGGCCACCTTCAGTTACCCACTTACGCAGTAAGTCGAATCTATCAGGGAAAACCAATGGCTCATTACCCCACTTCGCTCGTTGAAAAAAGTCCGGGTGTAACATCAAACATTTGGTTTCGACGTCGGCGAAAACTACCGCCGTCGCCCACTGTAGGCGTTCATCAAAAGCCTCCGGCGACATGTGATACAACTCCCATGAAGGTTGGGAAATGACTTCTGCCCCACTGATTGATCGCAGCGCGTCGACGAAAGGCTGGGCGTAGTTGAGTACCTCGACGTCCTTGCTCGGAGCTTCAAATGGCGACTCGACATACTTCTGACCGATGTGAATGCACCAGTTTCCCACGTGCCAAATGTGAAGACCTTTAGTCGACTTCATAAACCACCTTGTAGGGGCGTCCCTCCGTGGGCGCCCTTTTTTTGAGCAACGATGGGGCGCCCACGGAGGGACGCCCTTACAATTAAGACACCGACTTACTTGAACACCTCCGCCGGATCAAACAGCAGAGGGAAAAATTGTCCGCTCATTTTCTCGCCCGCGGGAACTGGCGGAACGCCCGCAAGTGGCGCCGCGTCTGAAGCTGATAGGACGCCATCCCGAAACACATTTAGCACCACAGCGCGACGCGATCTGTCGGTTAAGTTCTCGTAAGAACCATGGACCATTAACGGATGGTGAAACGAACATTCACCCTGTTTGAGTTCAATGGCGACCGGCTTGAACGCTGCCCTCTGTTCCGGCGTCAGGGCCTTCTGGATCGCATCCATGTCATTCGCGAAATCCTCGCGCGGCAGAAGATTCCAGCGATGACTGCCCGGCACGTAATGAACACAACCATTGTCGCGAGTCGAATCATCCAGTCCTATCCAACATGAGAGGTGGGCCATCGGTTGAGTTCTGGTCCAATATGAATAGTCCTGGTGCCAGATGACCACACCACCATGGCGCGCGGGTTTGTAAAAGATCTGGTCATGCCAAAAACGCACGGCGCCGCCCAATAGCTGTGAGGCCGCCACTGTGAAAGCAGGATTCCAAAGAATGTCATGGAGTCCTGGTGTGATACGCCAGGCGCCCAACGCGTGGAAGAGAATCTTTTGCGGATCGGCCGATTCATTCGAGTTGAACTCATAAAACAGATGATTTCCGGGATGATTGGGCTCAACCAGCTCAGCAACGTCTTTCCGCAGCGCAGCTACCTGTTCGTCACTCAGCATTTTTATTCCTGCCAGGTAACCTTGTTCGCGATAAAACTCGACCTGCTCATCGGTTAACCGATACCGGGCCCACTCGTCCGGATGGGAAGGCTTTTCAAAGAGATCGCCGACAAAGCTGTGATGTTTGGATAAGTCTTCGGTCATTGGTTGATCAACTCTTCGCGCGGTACTCGAACGCACGAAATCCGGTGGCTGGAACTCTTAATCTCAAGGACTCTTGTGAAGGAATCTTCTCGTCTCTAACTAAATCAATCCATTCGACACCTCGTCTCATTGCCGTCATGACCGGCCTAAGCACAACTTCTGTCTCCATGTTGGTGTGATTCACCACCGCAACGCGAAATCCAGTCGCTGTTTTTTCCACCGCAATGTCTGCGCTCTCACCAGTTCCAACTACATCGACGAGCAATGAATGACCATGTACTGACAATGCATGATCCAGAACATCACGAACGAGCTCCGGGATCTTTTGAGCTGCGGTCAAGGCATCCGGAAGGATGGTCAGTAACATCCCCTTACCATATTTGCTTGTTGTGATCGCTGGCGAACCATCCTCAAACGCCGCGATAACTCGAGCACTCTTCGCGGTCCATGACGGAAGTTGCAGCTGCCCGAGATCAAAACGTTTGCCGGTTTTGACACGCGCTCCGATCCCATCTTTAACGGTGATTGACGTGTGCGTTGCATTGCCCTTGAGTTCATCCATGCCGAACAGCTCAAGCCGTTCGTAGCTTCTACCCATTGGAATCTGTGGACCAAACGCGATCACGACACCGCCCTGCTCTACGAAGGCCTTGATGAGATCACTGTCGGTCTGTTGGAAACCAGAGACATTCGGCAGAACAAGCACTGTCTGTTCTTTGAGCAATCGCGCCAGTACATCCTGATTCATGTGAAAGGGATAGTATGGATAGATCGATTCTTCGAGCGGAGGCGCATAGGGCAAAACGTCCACAGGGATCCCAAGCACACGAAAGGCGTCCAGTGCCGGCAGAAAGTAGTTGGGCCAACGTTCGATGATCCAATCTGAATATGGGAAGTAGACTGTCAAACGATTCGAGTTGCTTGAAATCTTAGACGTGATGAGATTGAAGGCTTTTACACCATCGACAACCGCTGTACGACTCCGTTCTACTTGAGTTTGCTTCTTAGACGCGTCAAAAACGTGAGCGTGATAGGTGAAGAACGAAATGCCATCAGCATTTGTAACCGTCGCAGCGCTCAAGATCTGGGAATAAATGTTTCCATAGGTTGTAGCTGTGGTTTGCGGATTCAGACGGTTCTCTAAATAGCCAAACAACTCCACATGGTTAATGGCGATCTTGTTTTGGAGGCGTTTCGCGCCGGCTCCCAGGGCGCAAAAATCCTTTACCCGCCGAAATGGATATTGCTTTCGGTTGTCGGGCCGAAAGCTGGCCATAACACCTGCCTGATAGATGATTACGTCCAGTTCCGGAACAGTGCTGAGGTAGCCAGCCAACAGCGGATCATCAACATGAGGCGCGCACGCCGTCAGAAGATGCGGATCCAAACTCTTGATGTACTGACTGAACTCGCGAATGAACGGCACAAAGTATGTTCCGCTGCCTTCCTGATAAGAATAGAAACCAGCAAGCGAAGGATGATGTTTGTAGAGGTCATACAACTCTTTTGCAATCGCCTTAATCTCCTGCATGCGATCCTTGAAGTGAGACTGCTTTGTCATATCCCAGCTAACCGAAAGCAAGACAGCGATACCTGCCTTGTCTGCGCGAGCTAAGATCAACTCAACGAGATCATTGTCCGAACCGGCAACGACATCGGTCTTGCCGATTGTCGATGGGTAGTAAGCCTTGGTTGGAGTTATCAGGTTGTGAGCAATCAGGAAGTTGCCGCCAATTCGTCGAAACTCTTCCAGGTACGCATCGATGTCCTGTGCTGGCTTATCTTTGTCGACGTATGGCGCAACGAAGAAGTCGTTAACGAGTCGACCCAACAGAAATGTGCCCTTACCAACAGACGTTGGATTTGCCTGCGAACCGGTCCAGGCATGTACGACGTACATGCCCTCAGGCGCATTGTTGCGTAGGACCATCTCACCACGAAGCAACCCGGGTTGCGAAGCGACTGGTTCCAGGGACAGTGGTTGAGCGCCCACTGTTGGCGTCAAAAGAGCTGCGCGTACAGGATCACCTTTGAGATGTCGCACCCTGATCTCGACCGTCTCTCCAGGTTCTACTCTAGAACTGCTCACGGAAACGCCAATGACATCTGCAGAAGATGTCGCCGACAATGTCGTTGGCGCCAGCACTAGAACGATCACTAGCCCGAGCATATTTCGTAGATTGAAAGTCATACGTCTCTGAATTAGGTTTTCTTTACTCCAGAGGAGTGACATGTTTATAGATTATTGCGCTGTAAATCTTCAGCGCGGTTTGGAGGAGCGGATATCAACATCGCGAGTACTAACCAACTCCTATTCCGCTCCTCCAAACCGCGCCCGAACTTCGATTTTCCGGCGCTATAAACATGTCACTCCTCCGGAGTAAAGAAGGGTTGTCGATTAATTGGTAACGATCCGTCACTTGAAGCCTCGCAAAGTGACCAGGTAAAACTTGCAGGACAGTTGGCAGAATCCCAGTGTGAATAAAGGCGCCACTATCTATTGCGCCGATCAGTTCGCTTCATCATTCGCTCAATGCTCAGCAAGTTCAGCATCAGGTGACGAGGATGGTGGAAATTCTCAACGCGTTTGGGCATCTTCAAGAACGCCTCATAAGTGACTTTGCGATCGGAAGCGAACATCCAGAGTGGCGAACCATGACTCCTGAGCGGATATTTCTCGAGCACATACTTGTACATTCGCTCAAACATCCCCTTTGCCCATTCAGCACCCGTTTGTTCGTAGATAAATAACGAACCGATCAACACCTCCTCTTGTAGCCATAAAACCTTGTCAACCAGCCAGACATTGCGCTCCACGTTCTGTAGGTTACGGAAAACACCGCCATACACGTCGTCCCACGCAATTTCGACATGACGCTTGAACCATGCAGCACAAGTCTCAAAGAGCTTTTTATCGCGCCGTCTGGTCGCCTCAAACATGAGCATCCAAAGGTTTTCAATTGAGTGACCTGTGTAGACGAGTTGAGCATACTCATCGGTGGGTCGAGTCAAATCGTGGTTCAGTAACTCATTAATAAGCCCAAACTCCGGGTTGTAGTGATGCTTTGTGATCGCATCAATACAACGATCTGCTACTTTCTCAAGATCGTCATCGGCGCGCATTTCGAGCATCTGTGTAACCAGCCGAATTACCACCATCCAAACACCTTGAATTCGCGCACCTGGAAAAGATTTAGCAGTTGGCCCAAGATAGGTTTGACCTATTGTCGGTCGATAGTCGGGCCGGTCGTAGAGGTCGAGGCACTTCAACAGAATCTCCCGCGCCGTGTTCCAGTACCGTGCTTCACCCGTCGCCTTCGAGTATTCCGCGAGTCCCTCGGCAATGAACAAATCACCGTAGATTTCTCCGTCAGCCGAGGTGAGTGGTTTCCCTTCCCTGGTTAGCTCCTTGGGCCATAGTTCAGCCTGTTGCGGTTTCGACTTTAAGGTGAACTGCACAGACCGGCGAGCCACATCGAGATACTTCTGTTCTCGGGCGAGATTGTTGTAGAGAAATGAATAGACCCACGTACCACGTCCTTCAAACCAACTGTTCTTATTCTCGTTGGAACGTGCGCCCATGTGATCGGTGTTACACATGAAGCCACCGCGCTCATGGTCGATCACGTGACTTTCCATAAACGGGAGAAAGTCGGTGAACAGATCCCTGCGATATTGATCGCGTAACTGGCCCAGGTTTAGCCCTGGACTCTTGCCCTGAGTAACTGACTTAGTTTCTTTCCGTTGACTACCGCGAACGTCAAAAGTCGTTACGAGGAGAGCGCCTACACCGGTTGAATGCTTCAGGAATCCTCGTCTATTCATGACCCGATACCGGCAACGACAACTCTCTTTCAGTTGAATGGGCGAGGAGATGATCAGCGTTTGCGAACACCTTGTTTATCGCTGACAGCGCCTGAGCTATCCAGTCTTCATCTGCCAGCAATGCGTTTTGAGGTAACCAAACAGAGCGTCGGCAGTAAGCTTCTGCTTCCGGACACAGATGAACGATGTGAGGTCGCTGTTTGAAGAGTTCATTGTGATAGATCGGGTACGGATATCCCGAGGCTGCCGGCACTCCTTCAGCCTGCAAGGCGGCAACAAATTGATCTCGATGCAGACCTCCGAGAACATCTGGGTCATAGATCATGGAGAACAAATGAAATGCATGTGCTGTTATTCTCTGATCGAGTTCCGCGGGAGTAGTCTTCAATGGCCCATTCTTAAGGCCACTGCGTAATGATGCTGCGCTGTCGATGCGAGTCTTCACTTGTTGCGGTAAACGTTCGAGCTGGTTGAGAAGTACGGCAGCTTGAAAACCAGTTATTCGTGCATTGGTTCCGAGATTCACATGTTCATACCACGCACCGCCCGTACGACGTCCCTGATTTCCAATCGATCGGGCGCGTTCGGCCAGGTCGGAATCATTCGTGATAAGCATTCCGCCCTCGCCGGCAGTCATGTTTTTGGAACCCTGAAAGCTGAACGAACCAAAATGACCAAAGCTCCCAACTCGTTGTCCCTTCCATTCAGCACCGTGAGCGTGCGCGCAGTCTTCGATCAGAACGAGATTGTGCTCTTTGCATAACGTCGTAAAGTCGTCGAGGTGGGCTGGACATCCGGCGAAGTGTACGAGAACGATTGCGCGTGTTCTTTCTGTGATTGCCGCTCTAACAAGCTGCGAATTCAGATTGATTGTGTTTGGATCAACATCAACGAATACGGGCACGGCACCAATCCGAGCGATCGCCGTGGCTGAGGCGACAAATGTAATCGGCGGTACGATCACCTCATCGCCCGCGCGCACGCCGGCTGCTGCTAGAGCAATTTCAAGTGAGACGGTGCCGTTTGCGATCGCAATCCCGTGTTTCGCACCATGATAATCAGCAAAACGTTGCTCCAATTCGCTAACGGCCTCGTGGTACCCGCCCCAAACCCTGCTCTCCAGTACATCGAGCAAAGCTTTTCGATCCAACTCGTCAAAATAGGGCCACGGAGGAGGTTGACGCGTTAGAGTCATTGGACCACCAAGCAATGCGAGTTGGTCAGTCTGATTGTTTAAGATCTGTTTCGACATCGTTACTTCACCGTTTGGGTTGTTCGTTCAATTTCGGTGCGGGTTCTTTTCAAGTCTCTGCGCAACCTCCGCGTTCTCTGCGTCTCGGCGCTGTAATTGGTTGAAACAGAAAACCGCAAGAGACGCAGAGAACGCCGAGGTTGCGCAGAGACTTGAACTCAGAGTCAACCGGTACTTCAATTTCCCTCGACATCGATAAGTCACTCCTCAATCTTGCAAAAGCTTCAACGCAGCTGCTGCAAGAACAGCAGCTCCAACGGGAAGCGCATCCTCATCAAGATCGAACGTCGAACTGTGCCATACCGGAGACGCTACACGATCACTCGTAACCCCAAGCCAAAACATTGCTCCTGGGATTCGAGCAGTCATATACCCAAAGTCCTCTGCCCACGTATCGAAGGGCATCTCGACAACTCGCTCAGAACCCAGTAACTCTTTGGCCACTTCGCTTACGGTTGCTGTAACTCGGGCGTCGTTAACTGTTGCCGGATAACCTTCCCGAACCTGCAGTTCACATACAGCACCAAGCACGCGTCCAACTTCCAACGCACGTTCCAGCTCGTCGAGGAGGCGGCGGCGCGCCGCTCCACCGGTACTTCGAATCGTGCCGCCCAGTTCCACTCTTTCGGCAATGATATTTTCCTTAATCCCACCATGAATGGTCGTGATGCTGACGACGGCGGGCGAGATAGCCGGAATTCGTCGCGACACAATTTGTTGAATTGCACTCAATACTTGAAGGGAAACAGCGATCGCGTCCAATCCTTCCTCTGGATGAGCGCCGTGAGCTGCGCGTCCTTGAATCGTAATCTTGATCGTGTCGTTTGCAGCCATGGCTGGACCAGCTGTGACTCCGATCGATCCCACTGGTAGCCCGCGAGTGTGTAGAGCGATGATCGACGTGACGTCATCGATCGCTCCTTCCTCCAGCAGTCGCATAGCGCCACTCTTGCCTTCGCTGTCTTTTTGCTCTTCCGAAGGTTGAAAGAGAAGCCTGACCGTTCCACGGAATGACTCCTGAGACAAAAGCATTGCGGCGCCAAGCGCACACGCGACGTGCGCATCGTGACCACACGCGTGCATCATGTTTGGAACCTGCGAAGCAAAAGGTAACGCAGTAGCTTCGGTGATTGGCAACGCATCCATATCCGCGCGTATCGCGACGACCGGTGTTCCCCTACCTAGTTCACCAGTCACTCCGGTTTTCGCTACGCCGTCGACGACTCTGGCACCTAATTCTTTAAGAGTAGCGCTAATCAAACGGGCTGTTTCCCGCTCCTCAAATCCGTACTCCGGATGCTCGTGAATCGATCTTCGAATACTCACCAAACGTTCTCGCAGTTGTTCAGCGCGAACTTTCAAGTTCGTACCCGAATTACTGATTAAGGCGTTTTCCACTGCCATTCGCTCCAACCCGTCGCTTGAGAAATGGGCGACTTTATTCTGGGAGCGCGGACGTCCTCGTCCGCAATGAGCGAAGCGAACTAGATCCTGCGCGACTAACGTCGCGTTTGCGGACGAGGACGTCCGCGCTCCCAGTATCAAAGCCGTGAGCCGACTATTTAGCCAAGAGGGCTCGCCTTCTTATCACGTCAACTAATCCTTTAACTCTTGCAGCCTGAACTACTCCATCGACAGCTCCATCAGCGCGCGCTGCACGCCCTACATGAAACTCGCGAATGCTGGTCATGCTGTTAATGGCTTTTATCTTCTCGACGTCCAAGCCCCCACCCGCAATGATCTCAACTTCAGGTCTTACCATCTCCTGATACATGGCAAGTCTGTCGATCTTGACGGACGAATCCTCGTTACCGCCGTGCGCCAATATTCGATCCACTTGGCTGATCCGTTTAATTTCAGCTATCGCTTTAAACGGGATCGCGCTCTCAAACGCATGGTGGAAGGTAGCTTTGAGATTTGGAGCGCATGCGAGAAGTTTTTGGGTCAGGTCCACGTCGATGCGTTCATCCTTCAAAAACCCCAGGACCAATCCGTCGATACGAAGTCGGGAGAATTCACGCGCAACTTCACAAAGGCGATCAACTTCATCTTCGTTCGCCACTTCATAACTTTCGCTCTCGCGCAGCATTACTCTCACCGGTATCGAGACAATGGCAATAATCTGTTGGACAAGTTCAAGTGAAGGTGTCAGGCCACCACGTGAAAGGTCACTGACTATTTCCAGTCTGCCGGCGCCACCCTCCTGAGCTTCGACAGCGTCAGCCACAGAACAAGCAATAACTTCGAGCAAAGCCGCACCCTTTGACATACCACTCAACCTTTTCCTTTAGCAGTAGCTGGCCGATCGATATCGAGATACTTGATTCGAGTCGCGTGGGTGCGCAAGAGATCAGTCAATGCTTCTTCACTAACACCCTCAGTGTTTGCACTAGGCAATACCGGTACCGGTTCGCCTCGGCGTAAGAGTTCACTTACCGCCTCAATGACTAGACAATTGATGACTGCGGCACCAGCTACGGTTGATGAAGGTCCGATGTTTGACTGGAGTCCGTCTAATTTCAATAACGCGTCACCTGCTGGCACACAGTTGTCGATTGCTACATCGACTACCTCATAAAGACGCTTCCCTGCCGAGTTGCGTGGAGTTGAGTTGCGCGACTGTTCGAGATTGGTAATCGCTATTACTTTCAATCCCAAAGATTTCATCTCCAGAGCCATTTCGACCGGTGCTGCATTTCGTCCTGAGTTCGAGATAACAATACCCACATCCACATCTCGCACGTTTTGCTCTACTAATAATTCATGAGCGAACCCACTCTCTTGCTCGGAGCGGGTGCTTTCGAGCGCGCCCTTTAAGAAAATCAAACGCTCATGAAGAATCGGGTTTACAGCCGCAATCCCGCCTGCCCGAAAAAATGCTTCGTCAGCAATCAGGTGCGAATGACCTGTACCGAACGTATGAATGATGCCGCCCGCGGAAAGTGAGTCGGCCACAAGCGAACCAGCTTGTCTGATATGAATTTCCTGCGTGCTCTTTATTCGTTCGAGAACTGTTTGCAAGCCATTGATGTATTCGAGGAACGACACGTGCCAACACCCTCCCAGTTCTACCTTTGGTTCAACTTTTCGATAATGTCGGAATTAATCTGCCAACCCAGCGCCTCGCACCCAAGCAAATAGGCGCCGATTACCGGTTCAAACGCCGGCGGGACGATCGAGGCTTTTGGCACATCGTGGTTCAGCGTTTCGACGAACTGCTTGCGCAACAGGCTGCACGATTCCAGGACCGCGCCCTGATAAGAAACAAGAACCTCGCATTGGTCCAACTTCAATAGTCGGATTGCTGCTTCGACGCTTTCAGCAAGCTCTTTGCCTGCGCACAAGAAAATATTGCGCGCCACTTCATCCCCAACCTCAGCCACCTGGTAAGCAACTCGGGTTAACGCAGCTATCTCACGCGGTTGCATTTCTTCAACGTAGACACGAGAAATCGTTTCTTTAAACTCTTTGAGACCCAGCGCTCCAAGTAGCGCTTCGGTCAATGCTGTTTTGGGGCCACGCCCGTCAACCATTTTGGCCGCTGCTCTAAGCGACATCTGACCGATCCGATAAGCGCTACCTTCATCTCCGTAAACTGGGCCCCAACCTCCAACCTTCACGCGTTCACCTTGTGTGCCGATTCCGAGAACAACGGAACCGGTCCCCGCAAGCGCAATTACGCCTGGCTTAAGTCGTAAAGCCCCTGCGTGAGCAATCACCATGTCGCCATTAATGACTGTGCACGGAAATCCGAGGTCGTGTAGCAACGTTTCCATTTCAAACGCGCCCGCTCCATCGAAATCAACACCGGCCAGTCCCGCCGATAAGCACCGTACGTCTTCGCGGTTCACTCCGGCGCTAAGGAGCGCCTCATTAATTGACTCATCCAATGATCGTTTGACGAGATCAAGTTCAATCAGTAAATGGTTCGATGGCCCAGTTGTGCTTTCACCAATGACTTGACCATGTCGCTGTATCGCAAGACACCGGGTCCGACTACCACCACCATCAATTGCGAGAATTAGATCCATATTTTGGAGTGCGGCGGCCCGGCGCCGCTTTCTATTTCCGTTAACTGAGCGCAACTATCGAATAACAAAGCGACGCCAGGCCGTCGCACTCCAAAGGGCCGCCCTCTACATTAGCCAACGATCCAACCACTCGTAAGCACGACGCGAGACATCTTTCGGAAAACTGTGGCCACCTTTGAAGAAGTGGCCTTCAAGCTTGATCGGTTCTTTGAGAAGACTGTAGACCGGTTCCAAACGAGCCAACGCACGTCTCGCGCTCCAACCTGCATTAGGAAAAACAAAGTCTTCATCAGAAGTAGATAGAAAGAGCGGCCGTGGTGCGATCAGCGATAACAATTCATGCATATCAAAAGGAGTTTGAATCACTTCTGAATCGGGCACGGCGCGGTAGAAATCCATGTTGATGTGCGGACTTCCAACGTAAAAACCGAGACGCGGCATGAGCGCAGTCGCGTGTGACCATCGCCACACGTTGCCATCGATTCGGAAGGTGTCGAATCCACAGTTACTAGCTCCCACTTTGATTCGCTTATCAAAAGCCATACCGCAGAGCGTGGTAATGCCTCCATGCGAGTGGCCCACGGAAGCAACGCGCGTTGAATCAACAAACGAGAGTGTTTCCAGGTAATCAATCGCGCGGCTAAGATCCCAGACCATTTTCCCCAACAACGACCAGCGCGGATGCTTTCGATAAAAAGGGATGGCGTCACCGTAATGACCGCTCGTCGGATTGTGCCGCTCGCCAAAACAGATTGCATCGTAAGTGAAAGTTACGAAACCGCGTTGCACAAGATGAAGGGCCGTGTGCAACTGTGGATTACCAGCCTGTCCGGCGGGTTCTTTTTTCCCAGCCTGCGTTGTCTGATGTGGACAAATCACCACGGGAACTTTTCCACGCAAGTCTTTTGGGCGGAGCAGAAGCGCAGGCACGGATTCGCCTGGCTCCGTATCAAACACGATTTTCTGGAGGGTGTGAGTTTCATGCGTACTCTCTTCCGTGATTCTCGCGGCCAATGGCGGCTTTGACTTCGGTGGTTCGCCAAGAAACACGGTCAACAGACGCTTAATTTCTTCTCGCCGCGTTGCCCACGCTTGCGGTGTAGTTATCTTCTGATTCCCATTAACGAGTAAATCGACCAACTCGGCTTTGCCTTCTTGTGCTCCCGATATGCGCGGCTGCGTCAGTCCGGTTATGCGACGCCATTTCTCCCAACTCCAATCGACGTAGTCATACTCGCTTTTCGGCAGAGGTCTCTGCGCTTTGATCAAAGGCTCATCAAACAGAGCCGCGCCCGCAACTGTTAACCCGGCCAATTCAACAAATTTCCGCCGCTCGATCTTCATATTCCTTTCAGGCTCGAAAAACTCTATTTTTTCAAACGTGCGTCGGCAGATTCAATGCTCTCGCCAGCGCGAAGTTTGACCCTCAGCGTTTGGGGCTTAAACCCATCGCTTTCGATTCTGATTTCATAACCCACGCGCTCATCTTTGTTCCTGCCTGCCCAACTGCCGAAACTGTATGCGCCTTTTCTGTCGGTAAACTTTCGGGCGACCAGTAAAGGCTTTCCATTCGCAAACCGCGTCACTGTAACTAGCGCGTTTGTAATCGGCTCCTTCGATCTGGCGCCAACGACGCGACCGACCGCTTCGCCAAGAAATGGGTAATAGACGCGTCCTAAAAATTGCGGCAGAGCAAGCTCCTGCCAACGCTCTCGCGCAGATCTTTCACGCGACATCCAGACAGCTGAGAAAATCAGCAAGCCGTTGATTCTTCCGTGCTCATATAAATCGATCACACGTTCGACAAGGTGGTGGACGCTTGCCGGAATCGGCGTTTCCGCGCCGTTAAAAACATAAACTCCGGCAATAATCTCCTTGTTCGGATAATTCTTTTGCAACGTTTCGATGTAGCTGTCAAAGTTCTTATGATGTTCGGTTTGTTTCCAGGTCCAAAAACTAATGCCGTCCACCAAATCAGACATGTCTTTACCTAGAATTTTGTCGAGTTGATGTTCATAGACGACGATGAAGAGTTTCAGATGCGGCGTCGTCGCGGTCGACGAACGATCAACTTTACCGTTCTCATCAACGCTTTTTCCCGAAAGCGCGTCTTTAATGTCGCGCAGGTCTTCTGCGGTCAAAAGTTTCGGATAATCGTTGTAAAAGTCGTCGATAATTACGCCGACAAGCTGTGGGCAACGCCGTGAGATTTGGGAAAAACGACGCGCTCCCTGAATCATTCCGGGTTCAGTTTGAAACGGCTTGAGCAACTCCGTGTCCTTCGGCTGGTTGATAACTCCTTTTTCGGTGGGCGGACGGAGGATGCCGTAGAGTTTGTTGATATCCCAATTTTTGCAGTTGTTTTCTATGTTTTCCGTAAAGTCGTAACCGCTGTAGGCTGCTTGTGAAATGACTGCGTTTTCGCCGAAATTGAACGCTTTTTGAATCAATTCGCCTTCCAGCCAGCCGTTTCCGCCGTAAGCCGTGCCTTTAAATGGATGATAAGTTCCCAAAAAGCCCTGAAACTTTTTCGGCTCGGTTGTTTGAGCAATTACCACCGCTTGGAAAGACAAACAAATCAACAAAGCCGAAATAGCCTTCAGTAGCCTTTTCATAATTGCTGCACCTCTAGTTAGCGAAACATGATCAGCAGATCGTGTTGGCCGCTAGGCATATTCAGTGAAACCGTTTTCCCACTCGCGTTGAAAACAAACGTGCTGGCCTTAAATTCCCGGCCGTCTATCAGCACTTTCGCCGGAGTTTTGCCAACAAAAAAAGTCACCTGCGTTGCTATCTTCGCATGGCAAACCACTTTGACTTCGTTCGGATCAATTCTTGCCGCAACACTCATCGATGTTTCACTGGAAAACAAAGTCTTGCCGTTGTGACGCAACCCAAGTGCTTCTTGGACCGCGAATACTTCCAAGTTATTTCCGCTCTCCGTAATGACCAAACTTGCCGCGTCTGTCGTCCAGCCATCTTGATCAATTGACCTTCCGGTCGCTCCAGTCCGAAACAGCACAAGATCTTTCTTGCCGTCACGTTCTACGCGTATGCCGCGCACACCTTCGCCTGCAATCTCAGTTATCTTCTGGCTTAACCTCTGGGCAGTGGCTTGAGTCCGCGCCGGAACAATCGCCGTCAGAAACTGTGTGTCTCTAACCGGTTTGACTGTCTTGAAGTCGAGATAGGCGGGTTGCGCCGGCTTTTCGGCGGGTGTGCGCGCTGAGAAAATTTGATACGGAATTCTTCCCTCAGCGATGTTCAGTGTGGCGGCATTTGAGGGAAATGAACGGACGACGAGTGATGCTTTTTCACCTGCATATATCGCTGTGAGATCCGAAACTTTAATTTTGTCGCGGTTCGGAAGGTGTAGAAGAAACTCAATTTGTTCTGGCGCACCAGTCACCTTTAGATCGTCAAAAATGACGAAGTAATTCGGCTTAACAAAAACAATTCGCCGCACGTAACTAGCCAATCGATTCTGATAGACCGATGACAGTTCACTTCCCACGCCGTCGTAAAACTCGCTGGTGATTGAATCCGTTATGCGCGGATAGCGGTTGAGAGCTTTGAATTGCGTCGTGTCGGGAATCGTTTGGCTTTCAGGATTGCCACCGACAAGTATCGTGTTGTGTCCGATGGCTTGAGTGAAAAATGTCGCGTAGTACGGATCCTTGTAATAGTCAGACCATCCAGCTTCACTGATCAGAATCTCACCAAAGCCTGATAACAGTAACGAACCTTGATCAGCGTGGTGGTGATTGAAGTTTGGACCAGCGCGAAATAGCAGGACCAGATCATCACCGCCCCACCCTGACCGAAACACCGCATTGCCCTTCTGGTCGAAGATTCGCGAGGTTGGAAGCTTTGGCGTGTCTGCTGGGACCGAGTCGTCGTAGAAAATAAACTTCGCCAGCGACGGTCTATCGAATTGTGAATAGTACCAGCGTGTTACTGGATCTTTTGAGTGATACACGATCGCCGGAATACCATGACCGGCGGGCGGATGCGTATCTCCCATGTCAGGAGTTGCGGTTACTGGCTGGACCAACGTGTAAAGTGGATAAGTCAGCGACTCCAAAACATGGGTTTGTTTCCAGTAGTTGGCGCCGAAGGACCTCTTCACGGCAACCAGCGCAGGTCCAAGAGTCTCCGCATCAAACTCATGATAGCTAATACCTTCACCGTAGCTGCCATCCGAGAGATAACTAGCGGCCATATGATCCTCGAGTTTACGCATTAGACCGCCAACATAGATCTCGAACTGCCCCTCACTCTCTTTTTCGGAAACGTCGTCAGCGATACTCGCCGCTGCAATGAGTGCTCCGCCAACGGTGTGAGCAATCCAGTTACTGGTATTTGCCATTACGCGGTTGTCGGCCACGTATTCCTTGAAGGTGGGAACGATCGATTTCTCGATCAGCGCTTTGCGAACTAGTGCTCGTTCTGATTCTGTCAAGTCGTCGTAAAGTAAGTCGTAGCCGAATCCGACGTCGGCAGCCAACTGACCGGCGGGATAGTACGTGTGTTGTCCATGAGCCCTGAACCAGGGCGGCTCCCAATGCTTCCAACGAGCGACATCGAGCAGCGCGCCCTTTGCCGCACTGCGCGCTTCTGCACTGCTCGTAAGGTACGCATCAAGTGCGTTGTAAGCGATCCGCGAACGCGCGCGGTTAAGAACATCGAAATAACCGAGTAACGAAGGCAGCAGGTTTTCTGAATCCAGCAACTCAAACACGTCGCCGCCCTGCGCAAGATCGCCACTGGCGCGCGCGGTTTTCGCCGTAGTTTGCAGATTGGCCCACAAGCTAGCGAGCTTGGGATCGCGAGAGCGTGCTAACAACTTCTCTCGATCGCTCGCGGAAAAGAATAGTCTTGGATGGCTTCTCTCGTTGTTCGGCCGGACGAGCAGACGAACATCCGTTGCGATCGATTCTCCGTTGTTGGTTGTACCTCGCAAACGAGCCAGCCATACACCGGACGGGTCCGAAGATCGTATCTGGTAGAGTCGATCATTGGTCCACACGTCATCGCCTGCATTCTTATCCCCGTGACTACCATCGTCGTAGAGACGTTCAGTCGAGATTGTCTGACCAGTGGTCGTTTCCAACAGAAACTCAGCTTTCGTCACTTGCGAAGGCGCTCGAGTCTCCAGAGCGATCGTGTCGCCGTTGCGATAACTCTTTCCACTGATGAGGGCCGGCCAAGGATCGATTAACACGCTGTGTGGAGTAGTCACTTCAAAACGTGCTTTGCGGAGGCCGGACACCGCGACATCGTCGATGATGAACCGATAGCTAAAGTCAGGATTCGCATTCGAGATCTCTGCGACGATGTAAATAGCTTCAATGATCGTTCCCGCTTTTGCTTTTACTTCGCGCGACGTGAAGTCTGTGGTGCTCCACTCGTTTGTTTTGGCAAGAAGTCTCGTCGTGTAGAGCTGGCCGTCGACCCCGGCTAAGCCAACTTCAATCGCAGCTGGACCTGGTGACTTGAGTTGATATGCAAAGCGCAATTTGGAGTCGGTCGCAAGAATCATCCTCACCTTCTTAATGAAGCCAAACCGTTGCGGGCCAACCCGGTTTGGTTTCACGATACGCATACGAGCGCGGCCGTCAGGCGCACTGTAATCCGTAGTTGGCGACAACGATGGTTCGTAGCCAATGTCCTGAGCGGGAGGGTAGCTGGCCCACTGACCCAAACCTTCCCCCTGAAAGTTTTCACGAAGCGAATAAGGTTGAGTAAGCGAGACTCGCGAGCCATTTGACTGTGCGCGATTGCCTTGGACAAATACACAAATCACAACGCCAGCAATCAAACCAACTGAGAGCTTCGCGAAAC